>NZ_JAMOKT010000046.1:0-61444 GCF_023656795.1 Parabacteroides caeci | reverse complement strand
ATTATTACTCTAATATATTGATTTTCAAGGAGAATATAAAATAAAACAATGAGATAATTAACTGAATTATAAATTTTTAAAACCTGAATCAGAAGCTGTTTTCAACTCCTGATTCGCATTATTCACTTTTTACACTGTTCACCGGATTCTCATTTGCCGCTTTCCAGTTCTGGAATGTAACCGTCAGCATGGTTATACCGGCCACAATGCCGAAAGCCAACACAAACACCCACCAATAGATCGGGGTCCTATCGGAAAAGTTTTCCAGCCATTTATGTACACCGTAATAAGCAAACGGGACAGCGATCACAAAACAGATCGAGACAATACGCAGATAAGACCTGTTAAACATATTCAAAACCTCCCCTACCGTAGCACCGAACACTTTACGCACTCCGATCTCTTTACGCCGGTATTGCGTTTCAAAAACAACCAGTCCAAAGACACCCACGATCGACAGCACGATAGCCAGCAGGCTGAACAAAGTGACCATCTTTTTCAGATACTGTTCTTTATGATACAGATTATTGAATACCGTATCATAAAACTCCACCTCGAACGGATATGCCGGATCGATATCGGCTATTACCCGGTGGATATGGGCGACGGCATCTTCCACATCGGCTCCGGCAGACAGGCGGATATAGCAGACAGGCGTTACCTGTTTTTTGGTTACTATAAAAACCAGCGGCCGGGTTATCGAGCGTAGCGATGAAATCTTTATGTTATCGACAAAACCGGCAACACGGCCTATCCCCATCCAACTTTTCTTCAACAGATGCCCCGGTTCCATATCAGGAGCCAGTTCCTGTACCCGGCGGGTAAAAATACAGGTATAAGTAGAATCACTCTCTGCATCCGAGCGGTTGAAATTATGTCCGCTGATAATCGGAATCCCTACGACATCAAGAAAGTTCCACGAGGTATATACTATTTCAGTATTGAACTCTTTATCGTTACAAACGAAATTATTTGCGGAATAGTTATTCGATGCTCCCACTTTATCGCTGGCAAAGCCTACATCTTCGATGGCGACATGTTCTTTCAGCCGGTTCATCAACAGATCGCCTGACTTTTCGACCATCTCGGTACTTAAAACAGCCATTGCAACCTGATCCTTATCAAATCCCAGCTTGTAGGAACGCATATAATTATTCTGAAGTTGTATGAAGAAGGAGCCGATAATCAAACCGATCGAGACAACGTACTGGAAACCGATCAGGACCATACGCAATTTCCGTCCCGAAACCGATAACCCGAAACTCCCTTTCAGTACCAATGCCGGCTGGAAAGAGGTCATATACCACGCCGGATACAGTCCTGCTATCATTCCCAGCAAAACAGCCATTCCCAACATCATAAATAATAAGGGGATATAATGCAGCATATTCGTATCCGCTTCCACAAAGGAAAGAACTCCCGTTCTGTTCAACATCCAAGTCAATAAAAAAGAGAGCAGACAGGAAAACAGGCAAATAGCAATCGCCTCGATCATCAGGCTGACCCGCAGGCTGAATGTCGAACTGCCTAATACCTTTTGCGTATTGATACTTTTGATGCGCATCGGTGCCAGTGACGTACTGAAATTCGTAAAATTGATTCCGGCAATGATAATGATCAATAAAGCGATCAATACCAGCAACCGCATCGTACCGATATTTCCGGCTTTGATCATATCTTCATACTGGCCGGCCGTATAATAAATGTCCGTGACAGGAATCAGATGCAGGAAGGTCTTATCCTGGGTTCCATATTTAGAGAAGTCGAATGTCTTGTTGAAGTTATCTTCCACCTCCTGCCTCGATTCGGGCGAATCCAGCAGGATATATCCCATAAAGTTCTGAGAATACCAGTCATCTTTCCCCCAATCTTCCTTCATACGAATATAAATGCTATTTTTCATCTGTGCATTCTCCGGAAAATCTTTATAGACGCCACCGACGGTAAAGTTCTTCTGGTCTATATACCATATTTCATCCTTACAATAAATGTTTTTTCCCACGGCCGGTTCCTTACCAAACATTCGCCGGGCCATGCTTTCCGGTATGATTACCTTTTCCGGATCTTCCAGGCAGGAAGCAGTCCCCTCCAGTATAGACGGTTCGAAAACATGTACAAAATCCGGATAACAGGAGATGATTGATTCTTTAAAACCTTTCTCATCCCCCTCCTCTCCCACGGTCACATAGTAATGTCCACTGGAGGGGCTTAGCAGTACACTGCTTTCTATATGAGGGGATGAAGCAAAAACAGCATCTGCCAGTGCACGGGGCAGTATCGATGCATAAATATCCACTTCCCCATGATTCACGTCCACCCGGCAAATGCGTGAAGCGGTCGGGTAACACCGGTCGAAAGTCTGTTCATATTCAACCTGCATCATAATCACCAGAAAAGCGGTAAAGGCTACCGACAGTCCCACTATATTCAGGAAAGACGCCATCTTGAAGCGGCGCAGCACATTCAGAAAGTTTCGCAATATCGTTCTCATTGATATACTATTTTTTGTTATTTCAGTTATTTGCACATTCCAACGACCAAAATACGTGCCAAAACAATAAAACATTAAATATCAATAAAATAAAGGACAGCCAAGCATCAAGGTATGTCTAATAATTAGACAGTCCTGTCCAGTTTTTTTACATCCTATCCGACATTCTCCCGGAAGTATTCACATTCCACGTTTCAGGTTTCAGCTGCAACAATATTCGGCTGTTTATTTAGAAATAATTGAGCTATTAGTTTTGTGACTGGTTGTAACTGGCTCCCCTCTCGAGAGGGGGCAGGGGGTGTGTTAAAGCCAGTCAATAAAACAAGCCTTGTTACAAGTTTATTTGCCGTCTGCTTCAGCTGACGGATTAGTAAAGGATCTATCTCATTGGACTTTAGTCCCATTTCTTACAGGTTTCTATCTAGGAGAAATGTGGCTGAAGCCAAAAGAGAGAAACAACTTGTAAACCGTCAGCTGAAGCAGACGGCAAATGAACCTGTAATAGTCAAGTGACTCTGATTATGGTGGTTGTATAGGCGGGAATATGACACACCCCCTTCCCCCTCTCAAGAGGGGAGCCAGTTACAACCAGTTGCTATAAACAAACACTCATTTCTGATAATTTCTGAATCAGGATAATCGAATCACATGCAACAAGTTAAACGCACAGAAGACTGAAACGATACAACTTAAAGCCACAGGAAGAGTATGGGGCATTCAGATATTATAAAATTGAATTTCAGCAAGTTTTTTAAATTCTTCTTCTAATATATCAATATTATGATTTCCTGAATTAAAATATAATGAAGCAAAAGTAACATTTTCTTCTATGGCACATTCTGCATCCAATTTGCATAAACGTCCCCTGTTAAAACAATCAAACCAACTATCGAACAACCTTTTCCGAACTTTTTGTCTCCCGTCATCGATATCACAAATCGTTATTAAAGCATCTTCATTGATTGAGAAGAATCGCTCCAAAATAGATATAATAGTGTTTCTAACTTTATGACCATTATTTCCCCGGAAAGAAATATCTTCAGGCACATAACGTTCTATGTTGAACATATACAATTTCAGAGGAAAGAAATCCGATACGGACGGATAATCAATAAATGTCACAAAATAGTTAATATTGGTTTCTGTCGTAAATTGATATCCAAACTCTGTTGTTGTTATTTCATAGAGGCTTGACAAATTCGATTGAGTCACGTTTAAATCCATTTAAGGTTCCATGCTTAGAAATATAAGCATGAATAGCCCGCTTATCATCAATCACTTTTTGGAAAAAGCTACACTTTTTCTCTTCTGATTGCTTAATTGTCTGTACTCTATTCTTATTCATGATTATATTTTTTACAAAGGAATCATTTATATTTCAAACTAACAAATTATCAAACGTTCTTTATTACTATTTTAACACAATACATCTTTCTGTCATGACAATCATACTTTCTATCAATATTTACCCCATTAAAAAGCCACCGAAAACAGGAATGCATCCCCATCTGATAGTTAAACAATTACAGATAACAAAACAAAAAAATAGCCGGAAAGTTAATCTCCGGCTATCCTTAAGCGGCTATCCTAGCGCTAAATTATAAATTTATATGCTTTTTTTCATCATTTATTCCTTATTTATTAGCAATACTATTTACCGGATTGGCATTGGCTGCTTTGTAACTCTGGAAAAAGACCGTTACAAACGAGATCAACAGGCAGAAAACTCCGGCAGCTATGAAGATCAGCGGATTTAAAGAGATCCGGTAAGAATAATCGGATAACCACTGATTCATAAAATACCAGATGATAGGCGTTGCAATAATAAAGGCGAAGCCCACATAAACCAGGAACGAACTGATCAGGCGGAATAAAACACTCCGGTTATCCGATCCAAAGACTTTACGGATAGCTACTTCCTGTGAACGCTGCTGGATAAAATAGGTCGACATAGCCAATAACCCCAACATGGAGATCAGAATAGCAATACCGGCAAAGATGGAAACGATCTTGGTGGTACGTATTTCCGATTCGAATGATTTCTGCACCTGCTCTTCCAAAAATTTTGCCTCGAAATCTAATCCGCCGGAAGCCTTACTATAAATCTCACGTATTTTCTGGTAAGCAGTATATGGATTTCCTTCCACTTCAACCAGTATACTCCAAGGGTATAAATCGCTCCGGTTATCGATGCGGAGCATGGCCGGACGAGTTTCATCCGTAATATTACCCTGCTGAAAGTCGCGTACAATACCGGCTATCGGAGTCGCATTCTTATTCCAGCTGAAGCTGGGAGCGTCCAAAGGCAACTCCATATCCCTCATAGCCTTTTCTGTCAGATACCAACTCTTTTCCGCCAAATGGTTCTCACGTATAATTTCGTATCCCAACATATTGAATGCGACACTATCCATAAGGAACTGCTGGAAACCCAGGAATTTACCTTCATAGTCGGAAGACATGTTATTACTTCCGCTAAGAGGCATTCCGGCAACCAGGCCGACACGCTTAACGAATGACTGGCGTCCGAACTCGTCGATAGCTGCATTCCGGTCGGAGTTATTCGAAAAACCATTCGAAACCTCCAGGATATTTTTAGTATGATACCCAAGTGGTGCACCGATCAGATGGTAAGATTGCAAAATCATTACAATGGCAGCGGCAATCATAGCGATCGTAATCGTATTCTGGAAAGTGATAAAGACTTTGCTGAACACCATTTTTGTCTGCCGGCGGAATGTTCCGCGCACAATATCGATCGGCTTAACCGAAGAGATCAATACGGCCGGCAACAATCCGGAAAGGACACCGATCAATAAGATAAGAGCAATAGCAGCAATAACCCAGACTAATGTGAAAGTAGCCCCCAGATCGACCTGTGTCTGCAACAGGTTGTTTACAAACGGAACTGCCGCATGAGCCAGCAACCACCCTACCCCAAAAGATATAACTGTCAGTAAGGTAGATTCCACCATCAGACGCATGAACAGTTCTCCGCGCGACGATCCCAACAGACGCCTTGTTGCCATTTCTTTGGCTCGCTGGCCGGCCTGAGCCACTGTCAGGTTTATATAGTTGAAAATGGCAAAGATCAAAATCAGGATACCGACAGACAGCAGAACGATTACAAAACGTTTGTTACCGGAATTAACGGCACCGAACTCGTTCAGATCGGAAAAATATAATTCATTCAACGGAAGCAAAGTGACCGTTTTGGACATTCCCTGTTTGTAAATCCAGAACATCTCTTTAAAATAACTGAGTATATCCGGAACTTTCGGACGCAGGTCGGCTCCCGGTTTCATCTTCAGGAAAGGGACTGTCGATCCGGCATTTCCGGGATTATCCATACTGATAGACCAGTTATATTCATGGGCCCGTTCTACACGGAATATAATATCGGCATAAGGCAGGGTCGAGTTTTTAATATCTTCCATAATGCCACTCACCAAATAAGAGGTCGAATCGCCAATGGTGATGCTTTGTCCGACGGGGTTGTCTGTTCCAAACAGTTTATTGGCAAAAGTCTTTGAGAGAACAATATTGTTTCGGTCTTCCAACACCCGGTTCTTATCACCTTCCAGCAGTTTGAAGGAAAAGAAATTGAAGAAACAGGAATCGACAAGGATAGGTTTGGCAGTCAGTTTCTTTTCGTTTCTTTTTACAATCTGGTTACCCACATTGTTCGTAATGACCGGACAAACCTGTTCAATCTCCGGATAACGTTCCTGCAACCGGTAAGCTATCGGCAAAGCCGAAGTCGGTCCCCTGTCATTACACAGTACATAAATACGGTCTTTGTCCGCATGGAACTTATCGACAGATAATTCCTGTACCGTATAAACAGCAATCAGTATAACGAACATCAATGAAACAGACAGTCCGAACACATCGATTGCCGTGTATGCCTTATTCCTGCTCAGGAATTTCAGGAATGACTTTATATTTAATAAGTTGTTCATCTTCTTAATAGTTTAGTGATTCTACAGTTGGCGAGAATAAAAACATATCCCGCCTTCACAGGTAGGATATGTTCGTGTTTGTTCTTACATTCTTAATTTAGCTATATGTTCATGTGTAAAATCTAATTCATCAAATAAATTCGCTCACCGATGATACGATGCTACCGTCGAACAGGTTGATGATGCGGTGTGCAAAACTGGCATCATGCTTGGAGTGGGTTACCATGATAATGGTTGTTCCCTCTTTGTTCAGTTCGGTAAGCAATTGCATTACTTCGGCACCGTTCTTTGAATCCAGGTTACCAGTCGGCTCATCGGCAAGAATGATCTTCGGGTTGGAGACAACGGCACGGGCAATGGCAACACGTTGTTGCTGACCTCCGGATAACTGCTGTGGGAAGTGAGCGGCACGGTGGCTGATGTTCATACGTTTCAGAATATCGTTTACCATCTGTTTACGTTCGGCAGCCTTTACTTTCAGGTAGGTCAGCGGCAGTTCCACATTTTCGTATACATTGAGTTCGTCGATCAGATTAAAGCTCTGGAATACGAAACCGATATTCCCTTTACGAACCTGTGTACGTTCTTTTTCTTTCAGGTGGCCCACTTCTTTATCAGCCAGGTAATAATCACCCGAAGTCGGGTTATCCAACAAACCCAAAATATTTAATAAAGTTGATTTACCGCAACCGGAAGGTCCCATGATGGCAACAAATTCTCCATCCTTCACCTCCAATGACACATTGTTCAATGCGATTGTTTCTACCTCTTCTGTACGGAAATGCTTACTTAATCCTTCAATCTTAATCATAATGTTATTTATTTAATTCTACATTTATACTTTATATTCCTCTTTAAAATCCACTCTCTTTGCTCTATATAATTCAAATTACGTGCCAAACTTAATAAAAAGCTAGTTTTCAACATTATACTGTTTTATCTTTTTTACAGCTGTGTCTAATATTTAGACAGTCATGTCTATTTATTAGACACTTTGCGGCAGAAAAACATCCGACCTTCACAGGCCGGATGCACATGTTTAATTAAAACTTAAACTAATATCGGTGACTATAAAGAGTCTCTGTCACCTACAATATATTATTCGATTTCCGGACGATCGCCACCTCCACTTCCGGCCTTTTGGAAGAGAGCTCTGAAACGATTCATATGGTTAGCATATTCCGAATTATTCAGATTGCCAAGAAAAAACTCCTGAATCTTAGTTAATGTACCCATGATTTTATGTTTAATAAATGATTGCTTGTATAAAACGCACGCAATATAAGGATTAATAATCAAACGGAGTTATCTTTTTGCTTCTTTTTTTGCAATTGGAAAAGTATATATATATCGAATGTAAAACTTCCGGCAACTTGAATTGCTTTCAGGATGCCGGAAGTTTTACTTCTGCCATTTCCTACGTTTTTTAATCCGCTTTCAGGCTTTCCACCGGATTCTCGTCGGCCGTTCTCCAGGCACGGAATAAAACGCAGCTGATGATGATCACATAGACGAACAAGGCGGCGCCGATAAAGATAAAGGCACTAAGGTGGATGCGTTCCGCGAATTTTTCCAGCCAACCGGATGCGCTGACATAGGCGATGGCGGCTCCTATCGCCAGGGCGGGAACCGCAATATAGGAAATATCCTTTGAGATCATCCGGAGAATATCGATGGCTGTCGCACCGTTTACCTTACGGATGGCGATCTCGCGACCACGGCGGTTGGTCTCGTCGGCTGTATATCCCAGCAATCCGATCAGGGCGATAATCAAGGTGACAAGGCCGCTGATCATGATGGAGTCGCGGAAGTCGCGGTCGTCCTGGTATTGGTTGAGAATATCCATCTTATAGACGGAGGCTTCGACCACTTTATCGGGCATGGCGCTGGCCAGTATGTCATTTATCTGAGCCAGGTTTTCAGACGACATGGTATGCATCTTTATCAGGATGACCTTAGCCGGATTATAACTGTCGGGCGTGTTGTAGAAGAGAACAGAAGCACGGGTATCCGGCCCTTTCAGCGAACCGATACGGAAATCTTCGTAGACACCGCTGATAGTGAACACCTTCGTGCCGTTGCTATGTTCGGAAATCATGACGCCTTTGCCGAGAGGGCTTCCTTTCCAGCCGGCCGTCTTCTCCATAAGGTCGATAAACTGGCGGCTGACCATTACCTTATCGTCATTCGCTTCGCCCGGCTGGAAGGCAGTGCCCTCAACGACGGGTATTTCCATTATCTTGAAATAATTGTCGGAAACGAAATACATATCGGCAATATTGAACAACTCACGGTCTTCACCCGGCAGGGAAACATTATTTCCGGAAGCATAATAGAAAGGCAGTTCAGTACTGCACCCGACCTGATCGACCTGTGGCAGGCGGCGCAGTTCGGCCATAGCACGCTCACGTTCCTGTACTCCCACTCCAGTGGTATTGCAATAGATCAGGTTTTCGTAGGCATACCCCGGATCGCTCGTGATCATCTTGTCATATTGGCGGCTGATCGTGATCAGAAGTGCCACCAGATAAGCCGTGGCGACAAACTGCACGAAAAGCAGGCAAAGTTTCCAATACCTTTTCGACTCCTTCACGCTGCGGAAAGCCGAAGCAACCGGTATGCGCAGGAAAAGCCATGTCGGAACAAGGCATGTCACCCCGAATACAACCAGACAGATACCCGCCAGAAGCGTCACGGTGGGCAGCGTAAACAAAGCCGACAAGGATGCCGACAGCAAATCTTCCACCTTACCTCTAAAAATAAGGATCAGGAAGGCACCCAGCAACAGGGCAAGCAAGAGATGCAGCAGCGATTCGGAAAGTATCATTCCGAGAATATCTTTTCCGGAGGCTCCGTAGCATTTATGTACCGCCACCTCTTTTGTCCGTCCGATCAGGGTGGAGATGACAACGAGGATATAGTTCAAGACGGCGATGACGATCAGGATCGTAGCCAGGAAAAGCAACATCGCGTTCATATCTTTTACATCTTCGTTGTTGTTATGGATATCCTGCAAGGGGGATATAGTATAAAACAGATCGACACCGGCTTTCTTGAGGCCTTCCAGGTCCTGATTGCGTTCCTGCATGCGGCGGATGGAGGGGGCGAGCGACTCGGGAGTTGTTCCCGGGAGTAGTTTCACATAGGCTATATAACGGTCGTTACCGATCCAATTGGTTGTGCTTTGTACGGAATAACCGGCCAGCGAACCTAAGATGTCGTATTGCAGATGGCTGTTTTCAGGTATATCTTCAAACACGCCGCCAATCGTTTGAACGGAATTGCGGTTCACATCGCGCACAAAGGTTTTGCCGACTGCGCTTTCCACGCCGCCCATCTTTTCGGCCAGCGAGCGGGAGATCATGACATAATTCGGACGCGCCAGCACATCTTTCGGGTCACCGATAAGTATCGGACGCGGGAAAACATCGAAAAAACTGGTATCGGTCAACAAAAGGGTTGCCGTGTAGAACTGTTTTTCGGGGGTCATTATCAGTTCATTGTCCGAGCCGATACGGGTGTAGCGGGTGGCTGCTTCCACTTCGGGTATTTCCGCTTTCATCCCGGGAGCGATCGCGCCGCTCACCTGTCCCCAGGTATCTTTTTTCCCCTCGCGATTGATGCCCGACTTGACCAGATAGATGCGGTCGTTGTCCGGATAAAAGTTATCATACGACCGTTCGAAACAGACTTTCGCAATCAGAACCAGTCCCATTGCCAATCCGACAGCCAGGGCGATGATTTTAATTCCATTGTTCCTCCCCTTCTTGAACAGGGAACGGAATGCCATACTAAAATTCTTTACCATATTATATATGTATTACTATTCAGACTTCAAACTTTCCACCGGGTTCGATACGGCAACCATCCACGAACGGTAGACAACCGTAGCCAGGATGACCGTCAGTATACAGACAGAGCAGAAAATGAACAGGCCGGCATGCATCGGTATCTTTTCAGAGAATTGTTGTAACCATTTCTCGCCCGTATAATAAGAGCCGGCAGCTCCGATCAGGATGGCGGGAAAAGCCATCCAGGCCACATCGCGTGTCATCAGTGAGAGGATATTCATCTCGGTAGCACCGTTAATTTTCCGTACGGCGATTTCCTTGCCGCGACGGTTGGTCTCGTCATTGATATAACCGATCAGTCCGATCAGGGTGATGATAAGGGTCACGATGCCACCCCACATAACCGAATTGCGGAAGAGACGTGAAGCGTTATATAGATTCGTCACGCTGACGCTGTAGGAAGCGAGTGTAAATTCATTGTCCGGCAGGAATTTTTGGATGACGTCGTGTACGTTTGCCATATTCTCGGCTGTCAGCTTATGGAATTTGATGACGATATTCTGATGTGCCCTGTTTCCATAGAATAATGCGGAAGGATACATCAGATCCTGACCGATCTGACCAATACGGATATCATCGTAAACACCCACGATCCTAAAATCTTGTGAATTTCCACCATGGCCGCTTACCGGCACGAACTTTCCTACTACCCCGTCTTTCCAGTCCAAGGCTTTCGCCAACTGGTCCGCCATCATGCGGCTGACCATCATCACCTGCGCAGAATCGGAATAAGAACGGTCGAAAGCCTTTCCTTCGATCACCGACATTTCCATCAGGGGAACATAATCGGCATCCGCTTCGTAAAGATCGTTGAAATGGACGATCGTTTCATTCGTTCCCGGACGGTAAGCCATATCGCCGGAGCCACTGTAAATAGGCAGGTTGGCGCACGACGCTACTCCTTCCACTTCGGGCAGCTTGGCCAGTTCGTCCATCAGGGCACGGCGTTGCGAGCTTTTCACACCGCTCGGAGAACAATAGGCCAGGCGGTCGAACGAGTAGCCGGGATCATCCGTCACCAGTCGTTGGTATTGCAACCCGATCACAACCAGCAGGCAGATCAAAAAACCGACAGCGATAAACTGGATGAACAACAGCACTTTCTTCCACGACCGCCTCGACTCATTATACGACCTGAACACGGATGCCACCGGTACGCCGGCAAAGAGGCGCGACGGCAGTAATCCCGCCAGCAGGAAGACAACAAGGCAAATAGCTACCAGCATCGGAATCGTATCCAAAGAGATGAGCGACAGCAGGGAAGCGTTGAGCAGTTCCTCCACCATCTCGCGGAAAGCCAGTATCAACAGGGCTGAAACACCCAGGGATATGAGCAGGTTAAGGAATGTCTCGGAGAATATCATGTCGGAGATATTCCAGCCGGATGCTCCGTAACATTTATGTATGGCTATATCTTTCGAGCGGACTACCAGCGAAGAGATCACCAGCAGTATGTAATTCATCAGGGCCGCAAAAAGGATGGCGGAAGCGATGGCGACCAGCATGACAGCCATCTTCTTCGTTTCAGGCGACTTGCCGTAGACCTCTTCCAGCGGGCAGAGTTTCAGTTTATAGTTAATACCCTGTTCTTTCAGTTTATCGGGGTCGACATGGCGGTCGAGCATATCGTCCATCGGCTTGACCATATCTTCCATGCTGACACCCGGTCGCAGAAGGGCATAGGCATTGTAGCTGTCGCCACCAAACCATCCGTCTTCGTTCGACCATCCGGCGATTTCTTTATAAGAGGTCATCGAAACCAGCATATCATAGAAAAGATGGGTATTCTTCGGAACGTCTTTGAAAACGCCACCGATCGTCAGGCTGACACCGGGATAGGCTTCGATCTCGAAAGTCTGACCGACGATATCCGTTTTACCGGCACCGATATTTTTCGCCACACTTTCCGAAACAAGTGCATACAGGGGACGGCCAAGCGTTTCTTTTGCTTTGCCGGCTATCATATCACGCGGAAGAACATCAAAAAAGCAATCATCGGCCAGCATCAGGGTAGCATCGTATTTCCGTTTGTCAGGAGTACGGATCATAACGTCGCCAAATTTAAGGGCACGGGTGGCGGCCTCTACTCCGGGAATTTCGGCTTTCATACCGGGAGCTATACCTCCGCTGACATGGGGATAGGTATCGAGCGGATTATCTTTGAACGATACGTTTTCCTGGATGGCATATATCCTGTCCGAAGCCGGATAGAAGCCATCATAGGACAGTTCGAAGCATACTTTCGCGATAAGGACCAACCCCATTGCCAGGCCTACACCTAACGACAATATCTTAATGCCACTGTGCCGCCCTTTCTTAGAAAGGGACCGGATAGCTATGTAAAAGTTCTTCATCATAGTGGTATGTTTTATATTCAGTTATTATTAGGATATACATATTTCAATTATTATCAGATGTGAATGTTTGTTTATAGCAACTGGTTGTAACTGGCTCCCCTCTGGAGAGGGGGAAGGGGGTGTGTCATATCCCCGCCATACAACCACCATAATCAGAGTCACTTGACTATTACAGGTTCATTTGCCGTCTGCTTCAGCTGACGGTTTACAAGTTGTTTCTCTCTTTTGGCTTCAGCCACATTTCTCCTAGATAGAAACCTGTAAGAGATGGGACTAAAGTCCAATGAGATAGATCCTTTACTAATCCGTCAGCTGAAGCAGACGGCAAATAAACCTGTTACAAGGCTTGTTTTATTGACTGGCTTTAACACACCCCCTACCCCCTCTCAAGAGGGGAGCCAGTTACAACCAGTCAATAAACAGATGATTCAATTATTTCTATACATGATTCATTTATTCTATATATCATTCCAAAACCAGCACCTCGTTATCCTTATAGCTTTCATAGCTGGAAACGATTACCTTTTCTCCTGCTTCCAGGCCTTCTGTTACTTCATAATACTGCGGGTTCTGACGGCCGATCTTGATCTTACGGCGATAGGCTTTCTTACCATCTTTGTCAAGTACGAAGATCCAACTGCCACCGGTACTCTGGAAGAATGTTCCGCGTGGGATGATGATACTCTCCGTCGGCTGTCCCAGTTCCAGATTGATATAATAGGTCTGACCACTACGGATATTGTCAGGACGTTCACCTGTAAACACCAGGTCCGTACGGAATTTACCGTCGCGAACTTCCGGATACACCTTGCGCACGGCCAGTGCGAAACTTGTTCCCTGACGGTCGAAGTCAGCATCCAGTCCCGGCTTAACACGGTCGATATAATGTTCGTCGATCATCGCTTCCACCTTATAGTCGGAAAGGTCGTTGATCTGGCCGATCTTAAAGCCGGCAGAAACATTCTGTCCCAACACGACATCCAGCAAACCCAGTTCGCCGTCAATCTGTGAACGGACATTCAGATGTTCCTTACGTTCATGAACCAATTGGATGTTACGGCGCATATTGGCCAGACTGGTTTCCATTTCGTCCATCTGGATCGTACGGGAAATTGAATCCTGACGCAAGCGCTCGACAACAAGATCATATTTCTTTGTTGCCAGTTCATAATCTTCTTTAGCTTTCAGATAATCTTCCTTGGCAATCAGGTTTTCATCATACAATTTCTTCTGTTGTGAATAAGCACGGCGTGAACGGGCAATGTCGACATCGAGCTGCGCCTTTTCCAACTGATTGTTCAGTTTGTCCTGTTCCATGGCCACCTGTGTGTTACGCAGGAAGTTTTGTTTTTCCGCCAGCTGAGCTTCGGCATCCAATATCTGCAAATCGAGGCTTGAATTGGAAAGGCGGATAATAACGTCGCCCTTCTTTACCTGGGCACCTTCTTCCACCACTTTCTCCTGAACGATACCGCCTTCTTCCGGGCTCAACTGTACCACAGTTATCGGCTGCACCTGTCCGTTTACACGAACGAAATCATTGAACTGCTCCTTCGTAACCTCACCGATACTGATACCGCGGGCGTCCACTTTCAATGTCGATGCATGATCGCCGAAAATGATCCATCCGACCAATGCCAGGAATAAAACACCGCCACCTACATAAGGTAAATGTTTCTTCTGAATGCCTCTTTTCTTTTCTAATTGTATATCCATTGTTGTATGTTTTTATTTCTTTATTATCAGTTTCTGTTTATTCTCAGTTTATACCTTCAATCAACGGTTTACCTTTATAGTAATCAACCAACTTGCATTTCAGCAGATACATCAGCTTCCGTTGCAGCAAATCAGCTTTCGACAGCAGTAAAGTGTTGGCGCTGGTCTGTAAGTCGATCGGGCTCATCAGGCCTTCTTCGAATTTGCGAAGAGTCACCTGGTAAGCTATTTCGTCCGCCTGGGCTTTCTTTTCCATCTGGATCGTTTCCTTGGCGTACCCTTCACGATCGAGGATAGCCTGTTCGATAGCCGTCTGCAACTGGCGGAGCACCTCGGTCTGCTGTTCCTGGGCGATACGCATATTGTTGCGGGCCTTGCGCAGATTTGTCAGACGGTCCAGGCCATTAAAAAGCGGGAAACTCAGGTTAAAGGAAATGTATTCCCCCCGGTTGTTCTTAAACTGGCTTCCGAATGCAGCAGGAGCCTGTTCTCCTTTCAGGTTCTCATAATAATTGGTAGAAACACCGGCTGAGAAAGAGATGGAGGGCAACATGCGTCCTTTAGCCATCAGATATTGCATTTTAGATGACTTCAGTTGAAGTTGTGCCTGCAAAGCTGTCGGGTTATTATCGGATGCATAATCGTAAATTTCCTCCACCGATTCCAACATGGTTGCATACGATTTATCCAGGAGCATGGTATCTACGTCCAACTCCATATCCGACGGGAAGTTCATATTTTGTTTCAAA
Organism: Parabacteroides caeci; assembly: GCF_023656795.1. Classification (NCBI taxonomy): domain Bacteria; kingdom Pseudomonadati; phylum Bacteroidota; class Bacteroidia; order Bacteroidales; family Tannerellaceae; genus Parabacteroides; species Parabacteroides caeci. The sequence goes on along the minus strand of NZ_JAMOKT010000046.1, from coordinate 46,318 downwards.
GTCAATATGGCTGTATTCAGCAGATTCTGCTGATGCGTCAGGTTATAGTCGTTGGCAGCGACCTGCGCTTCGATCTGGGCGACATCGGCTTTACCTTTCAGTCCCAGCTCTTCTTGGCGACGGGTCTTATACAGGATGCGGCTGTTCTCTTCCAGTTGCTCGGCAGCCAGTTTTACTGTTCCCTGATAATATACGACATCCATAAAAGCCTGCATCGTATTGATTGCCAGATCATCCTTTTCCTTCTGGATATCATTCATACCCAATTGACGGTTCGCTTTTGCCATACGCCATTGGTTGATCAGTTGTCCCCCATTAAATATAGGTATGGAAACACTCAGGCCATATCCGTTATTAAATGTAGATGTATTGTTATAGACGTTGGTTTCCGGGTCAATGGAACGTCCGAAACTATACTGTGCTCCCACACTTGCACTCATGGAAGGGAAGAAAGAAGCTACTGCTGAATTCAACTCTGCTTTATAAGAATCGCTCGTATGGGTTTGTTTCTTGACTTTCGGACTGTTTTCAACGGCATAATGCATGCACTCGTCCATTGTCCAGCGTTTTTCCTGGGCCATGGCAACTGTTGCCAGGCTAAGCGAAAGAATCGATGTAACTATTATCTGTTTCATTTTTGTGTTATTTTCTGCCAACAAAAGGGCAAAGAGCGTGCCAAACCTGATAAAACACTATTTATCAATAAATTGTAAAAACCGTTCTTTTTCAGAAGTGTAAAGAAATTAGACAGTGGTGTATAATTATTAGACAACCTGCATTTATCCGTTTTGTACGCATATTTTATCTGTCTAAATTTTAGACACAGGTTAGGTAGTATAAAACCGAAGCCCTATCTTTGCATTATAAATACATTAAATATCACAATGGCTAAACAAGGCACCATACTGGTCGTAGACGATAACAAGGGGATTCTCACCGCAGTACAGATGCTGTTAGGCACCTGCTTCGAGAAAGTGATAACCATCTCTACTCCAAACAAAATAAAGACGACACTACATAACGAGAATGTGGACGTAGTCCTGCTGGATATGAATTTCAGTGCCGGAATCAACACCGGTAACGAGGGACTTTTCTGGCTGTCCGAAATAAAGAAGGAAGACCCGGCCGTACAGGTCGTACTCTTCACCGCCTATGCAGATATAGACCTGGCAGTAAGGGGCATCAAGGAAGGCGCCACCGACTTCGTTGTCAAACCGTGGAATAATGCGAAGCTGCTGGAAACACTGAAAACGGCTTACGATATCCGGATGGCAAACCGGAAAGGAGTTCCGCATGAAAGCAGCAAGCAGGTTATCTCCAAGGAAAGCGGTATGTTCTGGGGCGAAAGCAACGCCATGCAGCAACTCCGCAACCTGATCGAAAAGGTTGCCAAAACAGACGCCAATATCCTGATCACCGGAGAGAACGGAACTGGTAAGGAAATGCTGGCAAGGGAAATACATATGTTGTCGAACCGCAAAAAAGAGGCTATGGTCCCTGTAGATATGGGCGCCATCACCGAGACATTGTTTGAAAGCGAACTGTTCGGCCATATGAAAGGTGCCTTTACCGATGCACGCGCCGACCGCCCCGGTAAGTTCGAGGCAGCCAACAACGGAACCCTGTTCCTGGACGAAATCGGGAACCTCTCCTATCATTTACAGGCAAAGCTACTGACGGCTATCCAGCGCCGCAGCATCGTCCGGGTAGGAAGCAACACCCCTATCCCGGTAAATATCCGCCTGGTCTGTGCCACCAACCGCGATTTGCAGGAGATGGTACAGAAAGAGCAGTTCCGTGAGGACCTTTTATACCGTATCAACACGATACACGTGGAAATACCGTCCCTCCGCGAACGTCCGGAAGACATTGTTCCGCTGACTGAAATATTCCTGGCAAAATATTGCAATATCTACGGTAAATCCTCCATGCGCCTCAGCGCGGATGCAAAGGATAAATTGAAGCAGCAACCCTGGTTCGGTAATATCCGCGAACTGGAACATACCATCGAAAAGGCCGTGATTATTTCCGAAGGCGAAACCCTCGACAGCTCCGACTTCGACTTCCCCCGCAAGAAAGAATCGCCGCTGAAAGAGGCAACCACGCTGGAAGAGATGGAGTACAACATGATTAAGAATGCCATGGACAAGTACAACGGCAATCTCTCGCTCGTCGCCAGCCAATTGGGTATTTCACGTCAGACGCTGTACAATAAAATCAAACGTTATGAATTATAATGTGCTGATATGCCAATGAAAGGCACAGCACAACACAGCGTAGGTTGTATCCATAATTGGCACATTGGCAGATTAGCACATTGACACATTATTCTTATGTTAAAAGGTATCTATCATAGTCTGACTTTCCGGCTGGGGTTATTCGGAGTATTAACCGTTGCAGGAACCTATTTCGCCATGACGCGGCAATGGGAATGGTTTATCCTCGTTTTCATAGGCTGGCTGTATTCCATACGGATGATGAGCCTGTTATTCAAACGCAACGCCCAGAAGGTAGCCTTCATGTTCGATGCCATCGACAACAGCGACTATGCATTCCAATATGCCACCCGAGGACGTTCATCCAACGACAAACTGGTGAGCGAATCATTAAACCGCATCACCCAGATACTTTTCCAGGCGAAAGCAGAAGCCGTGCAGAAAGAAAAATATTACGAGCTGATCATGAACTCGGTCAATACCGGCATAATCGTATTGGATGACATAGGCAACATCTACCAGACCAACAACGAAGCCCTTCGTCTGTTGGGCCTTTCCGTTTTCACCCATGTCAAACAGCTGGCGCGCATCGATGAAAAACTACAGACTACGATTGCCAATATCCTCCCGGGCGACAAACATCAGATATCATTCGTAAACGAACGCGGAACGGTAAACCTTTCCATCCGCGTATCCGAAATGACCTTGCAGGAAAAACATGTGCGTATCCTGGCTATCAACGATATCAACAGCGAACTGGACGATAAGGAAATCGACTCCTGGATACGCCTGACCCGTGTGCTGACACACGAAATCATGAACTCCGTCACCCCGATCACCTCACTGAGCGATACGTTGCTTTCCATCCACGAAGACGCCAACAGCGAAATACGTAATGGCCTGGAAGTGATCAGTACAACGGGAAAGAGCCTGATCTCATTTGTCGAGTCATACCGCAAGTTCACCCATATCCCGACACCGGAACCTTCGTTATTCTATGTGCAAAAGTTTGCGGAGCGGATGACAAACCTGGCCCGTCACCACAACAATTTCCCCAATATAACGATTAATATAAATATAGAACCGGCCGACCTGATCGTTTATGCGGATGAAAAACTGATCACCCAGGTTGTACTGAACCTGCTGAAAAACGCCATGCAGGCCATCGGCAGCGGACAACCGGACGGGCTAATCGAGCTGAAAGCCTATTGTAATCCGGACGAGTCCGTGATTATCGAGGTGAGCAACAATGGTCCTACCATTCCACCGGAAGAAGCGGAACATATTTTTGTGCCGTTCTTCACGACCAAAGAAGGCGGAAGCGGCATCGGGTTGTCCATCTCGCGGCAGATCATGCGGCTCTCGGGGGGTAGCATTGCCTTAAAGAGCAATCCGGCGATAAACAAAACGTCGTTTATTCTGACGTTCCCGTAGAAAACAATAAAACGTTCCCTTTGTTATTTCTATTAGAGGTACGTCTAATTTTATTTACACCTAGGTCTAAATCGATTTACACGTACGTCTAAATGAATTTAGAGGTAGGTCTGTTTCAAAAGACTACAGGAAAGAACAAAAAGAAAGTAACTAACATTTGGATATAACAAGTAATAAAAACATGAAACTGCTAGACAAACTCAAGATCAATCACAAACCTCGTTCCGGAGGATTAGACCTTTTAAAATACATAGGCCCTGGATTATTAGTCACCGTTGGATTCATCGACCCCGGAAACTGGGCAACCAACCTGGCAGCCGGTTCCGAATTCGGATATGCACTGCTATGGGTGGTTACTTTCTCTTCCATCATGTTGATCATTATCCAGCACAACGTTGCCCACCTCGGAATCGTAACCGGTTTGTGCTTATCGGAAGCGACCAATAAATATATGCCCCGGATGCTTAGCCGTCCTATTCTGGGTTCGGCCATGCTTGCCAGCATTTCGACTTCGCTTGCCGAGATATTAGGTGGAGCCATTGCGCTACGGATGCTGTTCAGCATACCGATAAAGATTGGTGCCGTAATCGTTACGATTGCCTGCCTGATCATGCTTCTCAGCAATACCTACAGCAAGATAGAACGCTGGATCATCATGTTCGTTTCCATTATCGGCCTCTCTTTCCTGTATGAACTGGCTTTGGTCGATGTCAATTGGGGACAGGCCGTCACCGGATGGGTAAAACCGTCGTTTCCTCCCAACTCTATGCTGATCATCATGAGCGTACTCGGTGCCGTAGTGATGCCCCACAACCTCTTCCTCCACTCGGAAGTGATACAAAGCCGCGAATGGAACCTGGAAGATGAATCCGTCATCAAGAAGCAGCTGAAATACGAATTCTATGATACGCTCCTGTCGATGGTTATCGGCTGGGCGATCAACTCAGCCATGATTATCCTGGCGGCAGCAACATTCTTTAAAGAAAAGATTACCGTAGACGAACTGGACCAGGCGCAACAATTACTGGTTCCCCTGGTTGGAAACAACGCCGGCGTGATCTTTGCCGCCGCACTGCTGCTGGCCGGTATTTCATCAACGATCACATCGGGTATTGCGGGAGCCTCCATCTTTGCCGGTTTCTATGGGGAAGCCTACAATCATAAAGACTTACACTCCAAGCTGGGAGTCATTCTTTCATTCGTTCCGGCCTTGCTCATCATCTTCCTGATCGGCGACCCGTTCAAAGGACTGATCCTCTCGCAGATGCTGCTGAGCGTGCAGCTTCCTATCACGGTCTTTACCCAGGTATATCTAACCTCCAGCAAGAAAGTAATGGGACAATATGTCAACTCCCGTTCAACCACCATCCTTCTCGTATTATTGGGAACCATGGTTACGGTATTGAACATAGCTCTGTTAATCAGCTTGTTCTGACGCATTACATTCTACGTTTCACCATAGCACACAGGTGACACAGATTGAACGGATGGGCACAGATTCTTATTTAATAAAATAAACATCTTCTCTGTGTAAATCCGCCAGTTCTACGTCACCTGTGTGCTATAGTGAGACTATAGTAACCCAATTAAGAAAAGCCGGTAAAACAACTTTTTCCTTATCCATGTATTATACTCTGTTCGATAAAATTAAGCCACAAATACAGGAAAAAACTTGTATTGCTATGCAGCAAATAAAGAAATCGCTACCTTTGTTCCGTTAATAAAGAAATAACATATTTATAACAGATATGAGCGATATCAGAACGAACGAAGAAGAAGGCAAAAAAAGCCTGAATTTTATTGAAGCAAATGTTGAAAAAGACCTGGCAGAAGGTAAAAATGGCGGACGTATACAAACCCGTTTCCCACCCGAACCAAACGGCTATCTGCATATAGGACACGCCAAAGCAATCTGTCTGGATTTCGGTATTGCAGAACGTTACAACGGAGTTTGTAACCTTCGTTTCGACGACACGAACCCTGTAAAAGAAGATGTAGAGTACGTCGATGCAATCAAAGAAGATATAGAATGGCTCGGATTCCATTGGGGTAACATCTATTACGCATCCGACTATTTCCAGCAATTGTGGGATTTTGCCATCCGTCTGATCAAAGAAGGAAAAGCCTATATCGACGAACAAAGTTCGGAAGTTATCGCCCAGCAGAAAGGAACCCCTACCCAACCGGGTATCAATAGTCCGTATCGCGACCGTCCTATCGAAGAAAACCTGGCGTTGTTCCAAAAGATGAGCGACGGCGAAGTGGAAGAAGGTGCTATGGTATTGCGTGCCAAAATAGATATGGCAAACTCGAACATGCACTTCCGCGACCCGATCATCTACCGCGTAGTGACGTCGGCACACCATCACCGCACCGGCGATACATGGAAAGTGTATCCGATGTACGACTTTGCCCACGGACAGAGCGACTTCTTTGAAGGCGTTACACACTCGCTTTGTACACTCGAGTTTGTGGTACACCGTCCGTTATACGACCTGTTCATCGACTGGTTGAAAGAGGGTAAAGACCTCGACGACAACCGTCCGCGTCAGACTGAGTTCAACAAACTGAACCTGAGTTATACGCTGATGAGCAAACGCAACCTGCTTACACTGGTAAAAGAAAAGCTGGTCGACGGTTGGGACGATCCCCGTATGCCGACTATCTGTGCATTCCGCCGCCGTGGTTATTCTCCCGAGTCTATCCGCAAGTTCGTCGATAAGATCGGATATACCACTTACGACGCCCTGAACGAATTCGCCTTGTTGGAAAGTGCCGTTCGTGAAGACCTGAATGCCCGTGCCACCCGTGTATCGGCCGTTCTCGATCCGGTCAAACTGATCATCACCAATTATCCGGAAGGACAGGTGGAAGAGATGGAAGCTATAAACAACCCGGAAGACCCGGAAGCAGGCAGCCACCTGATCGAATTCAGCCGCGAACTGTGGATGGAAAGAGACGACTTTATGGAAGATGCACCGAAGAAGTTCTTCCGTATGACTCCCGGACAGGAAGTACGTCTGAAGAATGCTTACATCGTGAAGTGTACCGGTTGCAAGAAAAACGATGCAGGCGAAGTGGTGGAAGTCTATTGCGAGTACGATCCGAATACCAAGAGCGGCATGCCGGACAGCAACCGCAAAGTAAAAGGAACGCTACATTGGCTGAGTTGTGCGCATAGTCTACCGGCAGAAGTCCGCTTGTACGACCGACTCTGGAAAGTAGAAAATCCGCGTGATGAACTGGCCGCTATCCGCGAAGCCAAGAATTGCTCCGTGCTGGATGCGATGAAAGAGATCATCAATCCGGATTCTCTGAAAATATTAACGAACTGTTACGTGGAAAAATATCTGGCAAACGCCAAGCCGTTAGATTATTTACAATTCCAGCGTATCGGTTATTTTAACGTAGACAAAGACTCTACGCCCGAAAAGCTCGTCTTCAACCGCACCGTATCCCTGAAAGATACGTGGAGCAAGGTGAAGGACAAGGCTTGATAATTTGCCAATTAAACAATATGCCAATGCGCCGATTTTAATAATGTACCAGACAGGATATACTAATCATTCCGGTTATTGGCATATTAACAAATTGGCATATTGGCACATTAAAATTATTCCCTATGAAAAAAGATGATATTTCACGCCTGCTACAACGTTATCTGTCTGCCCGCGAAATGGGAAAAGAACCCTATTTCGATGCAGATGAAGTAGATGAACTGTTGGGCAGCTTTGAAGAATCGGATAATTATGACTACTTTGATGAAGTTTTAGCTTTAGGACTAAAACTTCATCCGGGTAATACAGACTTACAGATCAGACAATGCAAACTCTTCGTTTATAATGAAGATTATAACAGTGCACTGGCTCTGATCGATTCAATCGCTGAAACAGACAACCAGGACCTTGACTTATTACGGTTAGAATGTTATTGCATGCTCGACCGGTATGATAAACTGATCGAGTACACAGAAAAATTGATCGAAGAGGATTGCGATTATCTGGAAACCGTTTTCGAATATACCGCTCCCCTTTTAAGTGATATGGAAATGAACAATGAAGCCCGCGATTTCATAAACCGCGGCATTGATTTATTCCCTCAGAATCTGGTATTGAAAGATGAGTTATGCTACAACCGGGAAATAGAAGGAGACATCGACGGGGCGATCAGCATCTGCAACGAACTGATCGACAAAAACCCTTACTCCCACGAATACTGGTTCACACTCGGACGGTTATATTCGATTAAACTGGAGTTCGAAAAGGCAATCGAAGCATTCGACTTTGCACTGACCTGCGATGATTCGGACCCGGAGTTGAAGATACTGAAAGCCTACTGCCTCTACATGAACGAAAATTATGAAAAGGCACTGGAAGTATATCAGGATATCAATGGCGACTTTGAGATGGCGGAGCGCATCAAACCGCTCATGGCTGAGTGTTATATCAAACTTGAGAATTTTGAAGGAGCCTATAATCTGCTGAAAGATATTATCGGTAAAAAGGTGACTGACAACGAACCGGCTGCATACATCAACTTCATCCGTTGCTGTGCAGAAACGGAACGTCACCGGGAGGCTTCCAAGACGTTGACAAAGGCGGTCGAACTATTCCCCAACAATGTCAGGATACTCTCTCTGCTGGCTTTGACCTACGTAGAAAACGGAGAAGACAAGCAGGCAGTCGAGACCACCGAACGTCTGTTCGAAGTATTGGATAAAGGAGACTACTATCAACCGGAGGATTTTGAAAGCCTTTTCCATGCCGGACAGTATCTCTACATGAAAGGCGATATCGACAAGGCGATCAAATATTATAATAAGGTATATGCCGTTAATCCGAATCTGCCTTTTATCCATCTCCATATGGCTATGGCTTATCTGGCTAAAGGAGATATGAAGCATTTCGGCGAGCACTTCAGCAAGACTACCCCGAAAGAACTGATCGAGTACCTGGAAAACTCAGGTATCGACTTCAGCGATGTGGAGCAGCAGTTGCTGGGCAAACATATCCCGCCGGAAGATCTGACAAAGGAATTCCTCAATAATAAGGACAATAATAACTAATAATGGACAGAAATCTAAAAGACTACGGTCTCCTACTTTTGAAAGGCATGGGTATGGGCGCAGCCGATGTTGTTCCCGGCGTATCGGGCGGCACAATTGCCTTTATTGTTGGTATTTATGAAGAACTGATCGATTCGATCAAGAGTATTAACGGAGCAAGCCTGAAGCTACTCTTCACCGGTAAGATCGCCGCTTTCTGGAAAGCGATAAATGCCAACTTCCTGCTGGCTATCGTTGCCGGCATCGGGATCAGTATTTTCTCGCTGGCAAAGCTCATTACCTGGCTGTTGGTTACCCATCCGATCCTGGTGTGGGCCTTCTTTTTCGGGTTGGTACTGGCTTCCACCTGGTTCGTATCGAAAGATATCAAACAATGGAACTGGAAATCGATACTGAGTTTTATCATCGGGGCTATCATTGCTTATTACATTACCGTTGCCACACCGGCGGAGACACCGACAAATCTGTTCTTTATCTTCCTTTGCGGAGCCATTGCGATCTGCGCGATGATCTTGCCGGGTATTTCGGGTAGTTTCATTCTGGTATTGCTCGGAAAATATTTCTATATCATGGAAGCGGTAAAGACACTCAATATCCCGGTCATGCTCGTATTTATCTGTGGCGCGGCAATAGGTATCACTTCATTTTCACGAGTACTCTCTTATGCCCTGCGCCGGTTCCATGATACGACAATCGCAGTATTGGCCGGTTTTATGCTGGGTTCGCTCAACAAAGTATGGCCCTGGAAAGAAGCGATCGAGACATATACCGACAGCCATGGAGTGATCAAGCCGTTGGTTGAAGCAAATATTTTGCCGGACCAGTTGTTGTGGGAAGCCGTAGGATTAATGATATTTGGCTTCGCTATCGTATATTTCCTTGAAAAGTTATCCATGAAAGGAGCTAAAGCATAAAAAAATCTCTCCCCTATGCTCACGCACAAGGAAGAGCTTGTTCTCTCGCCAAAGAGAACCTCATCAATTATGTTAACCTTTTTAGGTTATAAAAGGGAGCAGTTCGCCAGAGTTGCTCCCTTCATGTTGAAAACACACATCTTATTAGTATTGTTTATCTTTTTACCTAATTCATGGCAAATAGCATGCCATAAGTGTATCTATCTGATAACTACCTATTTTATAAATAATAACCTGTCCAATAACGGACAGCTGCCCGGTTTTACTTTACAGTATGTCCGGCAACGCCGTTTATAGTGCAAACAGCGTGCCAAAACACACAAACATCTATTTATCAAACATATATATTTATCACTAAAATCCCATTCTGTCCAATAATTAGACAGTGGTGTACAAAATTTAGACAATTATTACCGTACATCGTATCTTGTAAAGAAATAAAAGCAAGCCATAAACAGGACAGCAATCGTGAGTATCATAGCAATCATATAACCGCCGATGAATTCGATGCGTTGCCCGAAAGAGGCGATCTGTTCCTGGTATTGCGGAATCTGATCGACGGCTACAGGTTTCTTACTGGTGGAATAATCTTCATAAGGATTATACCAGTGAGGGCTACCGTCATCCTTGGCATCGACGTCTTTGAACCACTGTAAGAACTGTTCCTGGAAAGCATGCAGGTCATTCCAGTTCTTCTGAAAACGCAGGTAACCACCTCCCAGAAACGCTTCATTCATATAATCGAACTGCGCGATCGGTGACAACAGCGTGAAATTACGAGTCTGCTCAAACTGACGGAACTGTTGCAGGTAATAGGCATCATTATACTTCTTATCGCTATTCATCAGATTGCTCTAGTTTCGTGCACGCAACTCATGCCGGGGATAAAATGCATCCATACCATTGGACGACCAGCTTCCTTCCGGTGCATTCCGGTTAATATCATTGGATGCCTCCTGGCGCTTCTGAGCCACTTCGTCCGATGTCGGTATGCTGAACAGCGTCTTTGCCCAGAATACAGACGTATTAGGAATGACCACCGCAGCAAACAACCAGAAACAAAGCGAGATAAGCAAACTGATATTGGAGTAGCGCGTCACCACCGACGACAGCAAACCGAATACGGCAAACGTAGTGATGAACAAAAGGCTGATCAGTATAAACCCGGCAGTCTCTATCAGAAAGCTACTGTTCAACTGCACCTGACCGGAAACAGCCAGGATAATCAGACTGATTATGATACCGACCAGCTCCATGACTCCTATCACTGTTATAATACTCAAAAGCTTACTGCACAAGAAGGTGCGCCGGGGCACGGCATTTGAAAAGACCAAAGCCAGCGTCCTCTCCTCCTTTTCCCCTGAAATGGCATCAAAAGCAAAAAGCAGCGTAATAAAACTAAGGAACATGGAAACGATAAACGACCAACTCAAACTATCCGTACGGATCAGAAGAGGATTATTGCTATCATGGCGTACCGAATAATCAAACACATTATAAGCACTGTAGGTAATACGGTTAGGCAAATAGCTTTCCTTGCAATCCGCAATCACACTGTTTTCACGCGGAGAGATGATAAAGCTATTCCTTGCTGTCGCTACTTTTGAGATATTTTCGGCTTGTTTGCCTATTGCTTCCTGCTGTGCTACGCTATATTTGGTGTAGTTATCATGCATATCCTTAAAAGAAGAAGCGAATGAAACACTACCCAACGTAAACACCAGCACAACAATTACAAAAGAAACCTGAAAGCGCAGGCTATACAGATAGTTCTGCAATTCACGTATATATAAAGTTGTAAACATAACTGTAATTATTTATTATCTGACATCATATTTCATAAACGACACGATTGTCCCGACCAACAATACGATCACCAATCCCAACAGAGCACATAAGCGTCCCAGTGCAGCACCCAACGTAGCCGAAAGTGTGATCGGTTGAGGAACATAGCAGGGAACACCGCTGGTATCCAGATACGGAAATTCAGAATTACTTCTGCCATATTTCTTCCATACTTCTTCTCCTCCCAAGTCAACTTCTGCCTGTGTAGGAAATTCGTCCAAAGGCTGGGCGGTAAAATAAGCAGTAGACTCAAACAGCTTATGATCCTTGAAATAGGTAATGACGTTCTCCCGGTATTTACGCAAACTTTCCATATATTTAAGGAAGCTGCCCGCATCGGTACGGCATAAAGCATCCGTCGTCTGATCGAACAATTCGGAGGGCGACAACCAGGCGATGGCTTGTTGCAACCGTTGCTGACGCACCAGTCCGTCCAGATAGTTCCGCTGCAAGGCCCATTTCTTATCCGCATTATTCAGCATGACAGGAGTTGCCCAAATCTGCATCTGCTGGTGGAATAAAGGTGTCTCTTTCGGGCCTCCGGCCAATTCAAGATATTCAGGTCCGTCACCGGTACAATTATTATAACTCAAATATTTCATATTGACCCTTTGGGACGCACGCGGCCATTCCTCCATATATTCTTTATGAAAAGCCTCGTCATAATTTCTCATGGTTGCCTGTACATTATCATATAAAGGCGCTTTCGAAATACTTTGTGCCAGATAAGTCGCAATATTAGGCATCAGGAAAAGGAACCATATCCAGCACAGCAAGCTGATAATAATGGACGAAGACGAATGCGTCACCCGGCTGGAAATAAACATTCCCAACAACAGGAATACCATCATATAAATGACGGAAGTCAGGAAAAGCAGCGACAAGCCGCCCCAGTCGGATGCTGAAAAGGAAATTGCCGGATTAACCACAATGATCAGGCAGGCCAGCAGATAACAGAACAGCAAAATAGGCAGTAACGTCAGCAACAATCCCAATAACTTACCCATCAGGAAGGAGATACGGCTCACCTGTCCGGTAAAGGTCAGCTTCATCGTCCCGTCTTCCCGTTCACGGGTAATGGCATCATACGAAAAGACGAGTGCCAGCAACGAGATAAGAATAGCGACCACTTTCGAAAAGTCTATCGAGAAGAAGGCATTCAACGAAGGGTTGTCGCGGGTAAGAGTATGCCCTTCGGGAAACAGCGGATATTCCCAGAAAGAAACCTTCACCTTATTGCCGACATCACCGATAATACCCGTACTAAAGATACTCAGCGGCTCCGGCACCTGTATAACAGTAGGACGAACATGTGACCATACGCGGCTCTCTTTCATTTCCTTATCCGCCTTTGCCTGTTCGATCTTAAAGACACGCACCTGGTTCTGATAATTCTCCACACTGACGATCACCGTGAACGGTATCACCAGCAGGCACAGTACAAACCCTATAATAAACCTGACCGACAACAAGTTCAGCAGGAAATCTTTCTTTGCTATTAACCAAATCATATTACTTATTATTAATGGTTTATACTCTTATTCCAAAATAGCTTCCTGCATATAATCCAGATAGATACGCTCGAGGTCGTCCTGGAGGAACTCTTCACGACTACGGAGCATCACCAGGCGTCCTTCCTTCATGATACCGACACGGTCGGCCACTGCCTTAGCACGGAACAGATCATGGGTACACATCAGGATACTCTTGCCGGCGTTACGGAGGTTAATCAGTATCTGCATCAGTTCGGCGGCACTCTTAGGGTCGAGTCCGGTGGTCGGCTCGTCCATGACGATGTTGTCGGCATCTTTGATGATGGCGATGGCCAGTCCGACCTTCTGACGCATACCTTTGGAGAAGGTTTTCAGCTTGCGTTCGAAGGCTTCTTCCTGCAGGCCGACACGGCGCATGACGTTATAGTAATCGTCTTTCGTCAGGTTCGTCTTACCGCCCAGGCGGGCAAAGAAGTCGAGGTTCTGACGGGCGGTGAAGTTGCCGTAGAGCATTACATTCTCGGAAACGAAAGCGACATGCTTCTTGGTTTCCAACGGTTTTTCCATAACGTCGATACCGTCGATCAGGGCATGGCCCGAAGTGGGTTCGATGAAGTTGAGGAAGATATTGATAGAAGTGGTCTTCCCTGCCCCGTTTGCTCCCAGCAGGAAAAATATTTCGCCCGGTTTGATCTCTAGGTTCAAGGCATCAAGGGCCAGATTGCCGTCTTCATATCTCTTTGTCAAATCGATTGCTTGTAACATGGTGTTTATGTTTTAATTTCAATTGTTATTATTCTTATTTTCGTTATTACTTTTCTCTTGAAAGAAAAGTAATCAAAAGTTCAAGGCTACATCTGCCTCGCTACTCCGCATCCTACGTTCGCTGTCGCCTCCGAACTCGCTTCGCTCAAACAGCGGATGCTCCGAACGCTCACTCCGGCTGCTGCGCTTTACGCTCGCCAGCTGATGCCTTTTTAGGAAGTTTCACTTCCTCCGGGGATGGCCGACACTGCCTGTTATATAGGTGTCGGTGTCGGCAATCCCCAAAGAACGCAACGCGTTCTATGAAAGGCATCAGCGGATGAACGTCCGCGAAGGAAGAAGACGAAGCTTCAGGAGCATCTGCTGTTTGAGCGAAGCGAGTTCAGATGCGACAGCGTAGTCTTCTTCCGTAGCAGTGAAGCCGGTGCAGCCTTGATCTTTTGGTTACTTTTCCATCAAGGGAAAAGTAACTATCTTTTGCTAAGCTTCATTCCGAACCAAACGATTCCCCCGATAAAGCCGACCAGCAACAGGATCAGGAAGATGGTACCGAAGACAGAAGTCGAAGCATTTACCTGGATGCGGACTGTCTTGTCTTCCGTATCTACCTTGCGGTTGTCGGCCATTGCTTCCGTTTTGATCTTCACTTCCTGGGCACCTACTCCACCGTCTGATGGCGGGATGATGGTTACTTTTACCGTTAATTCCTTTTCCGGTTCCAGGCTGCTGATTACATCCGGTTCGATACGGGTATCCCATCCGAGAGGCTTCTCTGTTGTCAGCTTGATGTTATCCAGGCGGCGGGTTCCACCGTTGCGGACTGTTACGTCCATAACCACTTCTTTGCCGACGGTCGTTTCGTGGTAGAGGTTGTTTGCACGCACTTCGATCTTTCCTTTTCCGCGAGGGATAATCTCCAGGTTCTCGCTTCCGGCCTTCTCGCCGTTCGACGCCGTTACGGTCTGCACCTGGAACTTTATCGGCTTATCGATCACTACCTGCTGGTCGTCGCGATCCGGCAAATAGACCTGCAAAGATAACTTCTTTATGTTTACGCCCTGTGCAAATTTGATCTGTGTCACCTTACTTTCTCCATCGGTAAAGTCGTAACTAATCTGGCGCGGCAGGTCAAGCACTTCCAGGCGGTAGACATCATCCGAAGTGGAGAAACGCTCAAGTGTCAGATCGTAAGTCGCTTTGCTGCTCAGATCAGCTTCCTGGCTGAACTGCATGGAGGATATGTCGATCACGTTCACACTGGCATCTTTTTTCAGATAGATATTCTTTTCATCCTTCCGGTTGTTGTAGTTTAGCGAGACAGTCAGGTTCTCCGCATCTTTCAGCAACTCGAAATCAGCCGTCGCCACCTTCCCCAACTCGATGGAAGGGACACGAAACTCATACGGCGAACCGATGATCGTTTTCGACTCATTATCCACCAAAGATACATATATATTATATATCTTACCGGAACGCATCTCAGGCGTGAACACATCGAAGTGTTCCTTGAACTGGCTCAGATACTCTTCGTTCCCTTCGAGGGCACTTTTCAGGGTGATCTTCACCTTGCGTTCGCCCCGCTGGTCCTGATACTTCACCGCACGTTCCACCGTTATGTAACTCTGCTGGGAGATCAGCTTCAGGATCAGTTTCTGATAATCGACTTCCTTACTCAGCAGCTCATTCTTCGAACGGTTGAAATCGTTGGCTGAAATGGCTTTTTCATTATACAGCTTCGTGTCGTTCTCATACTTCTGTTTGGCCACTTCGTAATCGGCACGGGTCTTTTTCAGGTCGAGCAACAAGGCAGCCTCGCTGTCTTCCTGTGCCCGGACGGTAAAGGGCATCAGAAGGATGGCCAGCAATACCGCAATAAAACTTTTCATGTGTTTGTTCATCTGTTCTTATTTATTATGTTATCATTCTAATTTGCTCCCGAAGGCGTTTCAGTTTCCCGCTATGAAAACTTTAGTTTTGTCAGGAGGAAACTAAAGTTTTGTGCCGAAGAAACTAAAGTTTCATGCAGGAGAAACTTTTGTTTCACAAGCAGGAACAGCAATGAAACTGCAATCTGCTATGAACCAGAATACTAAGCGAATCTGGTTTCTATCCTTTCTCCGGCAGAAAACTGCGGTTATGTTCGAAGTCATACATGGTCTTCCGGTTCAGGTCGGCCACCGAGAGACGATAGGTGATATAACTGTCGATATAGGCAAGTTGCACCTGCGAAAGGCGCTCCTGTTCGATAGAAAGTTCCTGGCTCGTCATATCGCCGTTCTCAAAACGCATCTGGCTGATACGGTAACTCTGTATCGCCACTTCCTGGTTCCGGCGGTTGATGCGGTAACGCTTCTCCGCTTCATACACGCTACGGACGATCTCGCGAATCTCCTGTTCGATAGTCCGCTTGGTATTGTCGAGATTCAATTCGCGCTGTTTCAGGCGGACTTGCTCGCGGCGTACCTGGTTTTTGGCACGTCCCCAGTCCAGAAGCGGATAAGAGACGGTCAGGGCGATACCCCGGTTAGCCGGACGGTCGCGCATGTTATCAAAGGATGAGCCGACCAGTTGACCGACTGTTCCATCTCCGCGTGTACTCAATCCGGTGAAATCATAATAGGCGGAAATGTTTCCTTTAAATTCCCGTTCCCGTTTGGCACGCTTCACTTCGATGGCCTGAAGCTCGATATCGAGGTTGTCTTCCTTTATTTCCATACGGTTACGCAAAGCCTCGTCGATGGCCAGTTGCATGTCGACGATGAAGGCCTCGAACTCCATATCCGCTTTCAGGTCGATCTCTTCTTTGAGGTCAAGGCCGATAAGTAGCTTGAACTGGTCTTTGGCGGCGGCGAGCTTGCCTTCGCTTTCCATCACACGGGCTTCGTCTTGTGCGACGGTAATCTCGGCGATCAGCATTTCACCTTCGGGAAGGTTGCCCGTCTCCTGCTTCAATTTGGTGATACGGTAGGCTTCGCGGGAGTTGACAAGGCGGTCCTGATTGATTTTATGTTCGTAGGCCAGTTTATATACAGTATAGAAACTCTCCGTTACATTATAGACAATATCCATCTGGATACGGGTGAAATAGCAGGTACTCTTCTTATAATCGAGTTCGGCCACTTTCATGTTTTCCTTCAGTTTATTAGCGGTAAAGATGGGTTGGTTGAAAGAGAGGGCGAAACGGCTGTACACCTGGTCGCGTTCCAGCTCTTCATAATCCCGCTGCGAAAGTGTAGTCCGGTAATTCTCCCAGTACATTTTGGAGCTCAGGGCGAAATTACCGCCGGTAGGCAAGACATATGTAAAGTTCAGGTTACCGCCCACTTGCAACGAACCGGTAGAGTTGTAGACCGGCAG
Source organism: Parabacteroides caeci (assembly GCF_023656795.1). NCBI lineage: Bacteria > Pseudomonadati > Bacteroidota > Bacteroidia > Bacteroidales > Tannerellaceae > Parabacteroides > Parabacteroides caeci. The sequence continues at coordinate 29,229 of NZ_JAMOKT010000046.1, read as the reverse complement.
ACCGTCGGCCTGCGAAATCTCCGTCAGGCTTTCCGTCCATGAAGGAGTAAAGAAGTCAAAGTTCAGCAACGGCTTGAATTGTGCTTTTGTGTAAAGGTAAGAGTAACGGGTTGCGTCCATATCTTCCTTGTAATATTTCACCGTATAGCTTTCCCCCAAAGCAATGTGAATCGCTTCATCATAGGTGATCTGCCGGAGATTCTCCGTCTCCGCATGCCCTGCCAAAGCGAATCCCATCAACAGTGATACCAGTAAATTTCTTTTCATACTATATCGAATTAAGTTCTTTCGGGTAACAGGTTACCCAATTGTCATTATTTATTGTTTTACCTGCCTATAATAAGGCAAATGGCGTGCCAAAACTGCAACCGGTTGTATTTCCACCGGTTACCCGGATGGGTAATTATTTCCCTCTTGGGTAAAAGGGAAAGCCGTTACCCAAAGTGGGTAATATTTTACCCAATTGCACGCCATCATAAGATAATGCAACCGAATCAGCAGAAAGTTATATACCTATACACAAGAAAACACATACCTTTGCCTTACAATAATTAATAGATCAACACCATGAATAGCAGACAAATAAGCAGTTACATCTTAATTCTCCTGACTCTCCCTTTCACCCTCATTTCGGCAAAACCGAAAGAACCCGTCGATTATGTGGATATGTTTATCGGTACTTCCAACTCCCGGTGGATGCTGGGGCCTTATGCACAAGAACCGTTCGGCATGGTGCAACTCGGACCGGATAACCAGGGGAATGTCTGGATGGGAGGATACGAATACGCCATCAATAGCGTTTCCGGTTTCAGCCATCTGCATGCCTGGACGATGGGTGGCCTGATGATCATGCCGACCACAGCCGACCTGGCCCTGACAAACCCTTCGGCCGATTCTCCCTATAAAGGAGCAAACGCCGGTTATCATTCACGCATACTGAAAGAAACGGAAAAGGCCTCACCCGGTTACTATTCCGTCTATTTATACGATCATGAGGTAAAAGCGGAACTATCGGCCACCACCCGTTGCGGCATTCACCGGTACACTTTTCCCGAAAGAAAAGAATCCAGGATACTGATAGACCTCCTATTCCCGACCGAATGGGACTATGGCTTCAATGTGAAAGATGCCTGCATCACCAAAGTCAGCAATACCGAACTCGAAGGATATGCCGACTGCCAGTCCGGTCCGTGGAGTAACTGGAACAACAACAAACTGCATTTCGTCATCCGTTTCAGCAAACCTTTCTCGCAACTGAACGGATGGAACGAAGGGATAGAAAAAGACGACATACAATCCATTGCCGGCAAGAACGATATCGGAGCCTACGCAATCTATTCCACAACCGAAGGAGAAAGCATAACCGTCTCAACCGGTTTATCGCTGGTAAGTATCAAACAGGCACGGCTGAATATGGACACCGAACTCGCCCCCTTGCAGTATGACTTCGACCGGGTAGTCGCCCAAACCCGCAACAAATGGAACGAACTGCTCGGCAGGATAGAAGTAGAAGGAACGAACGAGGTGGACAAAACAAAATTCTACACCAACTTGTATCGTGCCTATGCCGGCAAACAAACATGGAACGATGTGAACGGCCAATATAGAGACGCTTGTGAAAACATACAGCAACTGGATCACGGGAATATGTATGGCGGCGATGCCTTCTGGAACAGTTTCTGGAATCTAAACGGCCTCTGGTCGATCATCTCCCCCCGCATCGTGGACGATTGGGTAACCACCCAGCTGGAGATGTTCAAACATACCGGATGGACAAGCAAAGGGCCGGCCGGACTGGAATACTCCGGCATCATGGAAGGTTCGCACGAAACAGCCCTGATGGTTGCTGCCTATCAAAAAGGCATACGCAAAGACGGTGAAGCAATCTATGAAGCCGTGCTGAAAAACGTCACGGAAACAGGTATCGACCATCCCTGCGGAGGCAGCTGCGGCAACCCTCTGCTGGACGTTTATATCAAACAAGGTTATATGCCGATGGAAAAGGGAGTGGTTTCCAAAACACTCGATTATGCGTACGACGACTGGTGCGTCTCCCAACTGGCCCTGGCACTCGGAAAGAAAAAAGAAGGAAAAGCGCTGCTGGCACGTTCGATGAATTATAAGAACGTATTCCACCCGGAGAAAAAGTTCGTCATGCGGCGTGACAGCCTGGGTAACTGGGACCCGGATTTCGATGTGTTCTCCAATAAGGGATTCATAGAAGGCAACAGCTGGCAATACTCCTGGTACGTGCCGCACGATATTCCCGGACTGGTAGACTTCCTGGGGAAAGACCTCTTCAACAGCCGGCTGGAAGAGGGATTTATCAAATCGGAAAAGCATAAGTTTGCCGCCCATGTATTCGACCGTACCACAGGACAGTCGGCTGAGTTTTACATCAATCAGGGAAACGAAGTAAATATGTGTACCCCGTTCCTGTTCAACTATTCCGGTAAACCCTGGCTGGCCCAGAAATGGTCGCGTGCCATCCTGGACAGTTTCTACGGCTCAACCCCTTATCATGGTTGGGAAGGCGACGAGGATGAAGGGCAGATGGGCGGTTGGTACGTGATGAGTGCACTGGGTCTGTTTGAAATGAACGGAGGAGTTTCCCTGAAGCCGGAACTGGAACTGAGCAGCCCGCTATTCAACAAAATAACGATCCGTCTGGACCCCGCTTATTATAAAGGAAAGACTTTCACGATCGAAGCCCGCAACAACTCAAAAGAAAACATCTATATCCAAAAGGCTTACCTGAACGGGAAAGAACTGAAACAACCCCGAATACCATTCGCTGCCATCGTATCCGGAGGGACGTTGTTGCTCGAGATGGGAGATAAACCGAAGTTCGATTGTTTCAATTAATACGATTTTGCGTACTTTTGCACAAAGATCAAGAAAAAGTATGCCACTATTCAAGAAGGACGAACAACCCAGGCAACCGAACCTGGAGCAACTGCTCTCGGAGTTTAACCGGTCGCTCACTTTGATCGTCGACAAGTCACTGCTGATCGGCAATATCGTTGCCAAGGTAAAGCAAATATGCCCGGTAGAAAGTGTTTACATCTTCCTGCTGGATGAAAACACAGGCAAATTCAAACAGCAGAACGAAGCGAAGAACAAGCCTGTGACGCTGACCAACCGCAGCCGGCTGATCAGCTGGCTGTCTGTCAACGAAAAGCACCTGATCATCTCCAGGCATCCGGATATCGTCTCCTATTTCCCTCCCGAAGAACAGGAAATAATCAGGCAACTGGGTGCCGAACTGATCTTCCCCCTCAAGATCATGAACCAGATCAACGGTACGATCTTTTTAGGGAAGAAAACCGATGGCGCTCCATTCACCGAACAGGAACTGAACCTGCTTTCCATCCTGATCAACCAGGCTACATTCGCCATCGAACATGCTTCGCTTTACGAGCAGCAGACCGAACGTCTGAAAAAGATGTACCGTACCGACCGCCTGGCAACACTCGGCGAACTGGCAGCCGGGGCGGCCCATGAGATACGTAACCCGCTGACAGCCATCCGGAGCACGATACAATATCTGAGCAAAGACTTCAGCGCCGACCCAGTAAAAAGCGAAATGGTGACGGAACTGATCTCGGAAGTGGAACGTATCAACAAGATCGTACAAGGTCTGTTGTCTTTCGCCCGTCCGTCCGACCTGAACACGTCCGATATAAATATCGAACAGCTGATCAACCAGACGCTTCTGCTGGTGACCAATACATTACGCAAACAAAACGTAGAGGTGGAGTTTGAATATTTCACCGACAACACGACCATCCAGGGGGATGCGGAACAGCTGAAACAGGTTTTCCTGAATATCATCCTGAATGCCGTCGAAGCGATGGGGAAGAATCCACCGGAACGCTCGCGTACATTAATAATAAGTATAGAAAAGGGAACTCCCATCAATACCCATTCCCGTTACCTGATCATCTCGTTCGAGGATAGCGGCAAGGGGATCGAACAGAAGAACATCGAGAATGTATTCAACCCCTTCTTCACGACCAAGGAAGAAGGAACCGGACTCGGGCTCGCCATCTGCTACGGTATCATCAACCGCCATGAAGGCGAGATCGAAGTAAAAAGCGTGCCGGACAAGGGCACTTGTATGAATATAAAATTACCGCAACGCATATGAAAGCAAAAATAGTAGTAGCCGACGACGAACCGCGCATCCGCAAGATGATCGCCCGTTTGCTGGCCGATGAAGGATATGATGTAATGCTCGTCGAAAACGGACGGGAGGCGGTAGAGACTCTCCTCTCCTTCCAGCCCGACGTTATTCTGCTGGACCAGCAGATGCCGGTACTGACCGGTGTGGAAGCATTGGAGGAGATCAGGCGTATCTCCCCAACCCAGGTTGTCCTTTTTGTGACCGCCTTCGGTTCCATCTCCCTCGCCGTCGACGCTGTGAAGAAAGGGGCTTACGACTTTATAGAAAAGCCTTTCGACAACGATAAATTATTACTCACCGTCAAACGTGCCGTCGAACACAGCCGCATGAAAGGTGAAATCTCCACCCTGAAAAAGACACTGGGGGAAAAACGAAGTAACGTGATCGGCGAGAACACAGGACTGAAACAAGTGATGGCACAGGTCCTGAGGGTAGCGGAAACCAATGCGACCGTCCTGATCCACGGCGAGAGCGGTACGGGAAAAGAACTGATCGCACGTGCCGTCCACCACAACAGCCTGCGGGCGAACGGCCCTTTCGTTGCGATCAACTGCGGCGCCATTCCCCTGACATTGATGGAAAGCGAACTATTCGGCCATGAACGCGGTGCCTTCACCGATGCCAAAGAAGCAAAGGCGGGCACTTTCGAACGGGCAAACGGCGGGACATTGTTTCTCGACGAAGTGGGAGAACTTCCCCTGGATGCACAGGTTAAATTGCTCCGTGTGCTGGAAGAGCGGAAGATCACCCGAATCGGCGGAAAGAAGGCAATACCGGTAGATGTGCGTATCGTAGCCGCCACCAACTGTAATCTGGACGATGAAGTAAAAGGCGGACATTTCCGTCTCGACCTGTTGTATCGTCTGAATGTATTTACCCTGATCCTTCCCCCGCTCAGGGAAAGGAAAGAAGATATTCCCTTACTGGCTAATTTCTTTATACGGAAACACAACCAGGCGTTGAGCCTCGATGTGCAGTCTATCACTCCCGAAGCAGTGAAGCTGCTCTCTTCTTACGACTGGCCCGGCAATGTGCGTGACCTGGAGAATGCCCTGCAAAGCGCGATGATCTTATGCACGGACGGTACGATCCGCCCCGAACATTTGCCCGACCGGGTAAAAGGATATGATTCGACGGAAGAAGCAACCATCGCCGGAAGCGGAGGAAGCATCCGCGAAATCAATGCGCAAATGGAAAAGGAACTGATTCTGGAAGCCCTAAAGAAGCACAACTTCAACCGGACACTGACAGCCGAGGCTCTTGCTATCAGCCGGAAAACGTTGTTTAACAAAATGAAGCGTTACGGACTGTCTACAGATGAAATTTGACAGACAGCCATTGCTTATCATTGGCTATCTGTCATCAATAGAGGCTAACGACTATTAAAAAACAAAACAATCCTTGTTTTTACAACATTAGTTCTTAACTTTGCCGACCTACACGACATAAAACATAATTAGTTATACTATGGCAAAAATAAAAGGAGCGGTCGTTGTAAATCAGGAACGCTGCAAAGGGTGCAACTTATGTGTGGTTGCCTGCCCCAGCGATGTTCTGGAATTACACCCGCGTGAAGTGAACAACAAAGGGTACCATTATGTGTACATGAAAAACCCGGATGCTTGCATCGGTTGCGCCAGTTGCGGATTGGTTTGTCCCGACGGCTGTTTAACCATCTACAAAGTAAAAATATAAAACAGATATGGCAGAAGAGATAAAATTAATGAAAGGGAACGAAGCCATCGCCCACGCAGCTATCCGCTACGGTGCCGACGGATACTTCGGATACCCTATCACTCCGCAATCGGAGATCCTGGAAACCCTGATGGCTGAAATGCCCTGGGAAACTACCGGTATGGTAGTACTGCAAGCTGAAAGCGAAGTAGCAGCGATCAATATGGTGTATGGCGGTGCCGGAACAGGTAAACGTGTATTGACTTCATCTTCCAGCCCCGGCGTCAGCCTGAAACAGGAAGGTGTTTCCTATATTGCAGGTGCGGAACTTCCTTGTCTGATTGTAAACGTCATGCGTGGCGGTCCCGGCCTGGGAACAATCCAGCCGAGCCAGGCAGACTACTTCCAGACTGTGAAAGGTGGCGGACACGGCGACTATCGCCTGATCACCCTGGCCCCTTCTTCCGTACAGGAGATGGCAGACTTTGTCGGACTGGGTTTCGACCTTGCCTTCAAATATTGCAATCCGGCTATTATCCTTGCCGACGGTATCATCGGCCAGATGATGGAAAAAGTGGTGATGCCTCCTTTCCGTCCGCGTAAGACAGAAGCTGAAATCATCGCCGAATGTCCGTGGGCCGCACAAGGCAAACTGAAAAGCCGCAAAGCAAACGTGATCACTTCACTGGAGCTCGACCCGGCCAAAATGGAAGAGAACAACCTCCGCTTCCAGGCTAAATACCGTAAGATTGAAGAAAACGAAGTACGCTACGAAGAGTTCCATTGCGACGATGCGGAATATCTGCTGGTTGCCTTCGGTTCTTCCGCACGTATTTGTCAGAAAGTTGTGGAGATCGCACGTGCTGAAGGTATCAAACTCGGCCTGTTGCGCCCGATCACGCTGTGGCCGTTCCCGAAAAAAGCCATTGCCGATTATGCCGAGAAGGTAAAAGGCATGCTTTCCGTCGAACTGAATGCCGGCCAGATGGTGGAAGATATCCGCCTGGCTGTAAACGGAAAAGTAAAAGTTGAACACTTCGGCCGCCTGGGTGGTATCGTGTTCACTCCGGATGAAGTACTGAACGCGCTGAAAGAGAAATTATTCTGATTCGTATGACACGCGGAAGTAAAATAGATAGCATATTGACAATCCTGTTCATGGTATTGGCGGCGGCAGCGATCATCTGCTACTTTGCCGTTGACGACCGTCACGTATTTCTCTATTGCGGCGGAGCAGCCATATGCTTCAGACTTGTTCAATATCTACTGAGATTTATTAGTTAATTTAGTAACAATTATGGAACTCAACGAAATAATTAAACCGGAGAATCTGGTCTATACAAAACCGGAATTGATGAACGACAATCCCATGCACTACTGTCCCGGTTGCAGCCACGGTGTGATACATAAGCTGATCGCCGAAGTGATCGCCGAAATGGGAATGGAAGAAAAAACAATCGGTGTCTCCCCGGTGGGTTGCGCCGTTTTCGCATATAACTATCTGGATATAGACTGGGAAGAAGCAGCTCACGGACGTGCTCCGGCGATTGCAACAGCCATCAAACGTCTGAATCCGGAAAAGATGGTCTTCACCTATCAGGGTGACGGCGACCTGGCCGCTATCGGTACAGCCGAAACCATCCATGCAGCCAACCGCGGTGAGAACATTGTGATCGTATTCGTGAACAATGCCATCTACGGTATGACCGGTGGACAGATGGCTCCTACCACACTGGAAGGTATGCCGACAGCCACTTGCCCGTACGGACGTAACATCGCCTTGAACGGTTACCCATTGAAGATCGGTGATCTGCTGGCTCAGCTGGAAGGAACCTGCCTGGTTACCCGCCAGAGCGTACAGACAGCCGCTGCCGTTCGTAAAGCCAAGAAAATGCTTCGCAAAGCCTTCGAAAACTCTATGGCAGGCAAAGGCACGTCAGTTGTCGAATTCGTTTCCACCTGTTCATCCGGCTGGAAGATGACACCTGAAAAAGCAAACAAATGGATGGAGGAAAACATGTTCCCGTTCTATCCGCTGGGGGATCTAAAAAATAAAGAATAAGTAAATACAAAAACGACATGAAACAAGAAATAATTATAGCAGGCTTTGGTGGACAAGGTGTTCTGTCGATGGGTAAGATACTTGCTTATTCCGGACTGATGGAAGGCAAAGAGGTTAGCTGGATGCCTTCATACGGGCCTGAACAGCGTGGCGGTACGGCTAACGTGACCGTTATCCTGAGCGACGACCCGATCAGTTCTCCGATCCTGAACGAATACGATATCGCGATCATCCTGAACCAACCTTCCATGGACAAGTTCGAAAGCAAAGTAAAACCGGGTGGTATCCTGATCTATGACGGATATGGAATCCATACTCCGGTGAAACGTACGGATATCAGCGTTTATCGTGTGGATGCTATGGACGCAGCTACCGAAATGAAGAACGAAAAAGCATTCAATATGCTTATCCTGGGTGGTCTGCTGAAGATCGTTCCGATGGTGAAACTTGAAAACGTATTGCTGGGTCTGAAGAAGTCCCTGCCCGAACGTCACCACAAGTTAATCCCGATGAACGAAGCCGCCATTAAGAAGGGGATGGAAATTATACAGAAAATGTAATCTTGCAAAAAGAATATAAAGAAGGGCGTTTCTTTCGTAGAAATGCCCTTTTGTTTTATCTTTGCAACCCATGAAGCATTGCTTATACATATTATTATTGCTGATAGTATCTGCCACAACCGTTCAGGCCCAACGTGGAGCCAGCAGGGCAGATCAGAAAGGTGGAGGAAAACGTGGCGGCTTCTCCTTGTCAAACCTGACATCATCTCAGAAAGATATACCGGACAGTCTGCTGGTAGCGGATAGTGCCGCCTTAAATTCAAAGCGTATAACCGCCTATCGGCTTACCCCTTCCCTGGGTGAGGCATATGTGGCGCCACTGGACACAAACAAGCTGAATTTCAGCAACTCGACACTGGTGGAAAGTAAATCGCTCGCCATCGGTTATCTGGCTAACCTGGGAGCACCGGCACAGACGAAAATATTCTCCGAACGGCAGGAAGCACGCGATTTTATCTTCGCCGATGCCTACGATTACTATATCACAACGCCGGAAAACGCTTATTTCTACAACACAAAGATTCCTTATACCAACGTTCTGTACACCACCGCCGGCGGTAGTACGAACAAAGAAGAACAGTTGAAAGGAACCATGACCATGAATTTTGGCAAAAAGATCAATGTGGGTGCCGATATCGACTATATTTATGGCCGCGGACATTATAAAAACAACGGTAATAAACTGTTAAGCTACCGTTTCTTCGGCAGTTACCAGACTGATCGGTACGAAATGCATGCCTACCTGAGTAACTTCAACTTCGTAAACTACGAAAACGGAGGAATGGCAAACGACTCAACCATCAGTCATCCCGACGAATATTTCCCGGAAGGACGTCCCTCCGACACAAAGTCGTACGACATACGTTATCTGACCAATGCCTGGAACCGTGTTCGCGGAAAGCGGTATTTCCTGACCCAGCGTTATAACCTCGGTTTCACACGTGAGTTGGAGGAAGAGGATGAAGAAGGGAATCCGAAAGAAATGTTCGTTCCGGTATCCAGCATTATCCATACGATCGATTATGAAGATAACCGTCGCCGGTTCATCGCCGACAATACGGCGCTGATGGATTCGTCCTATATAGTCGACGACAACGGCCAGCGTTTCCCACGTATTTATGGGTTAGGAGCTACACTCAACGACCAGACATCTTCGTGGAATCTGAAAAATACGATCGGACTTTCCCTGCGTGAAGGTTTCCAGGACTGGGTTAAGTTTGGTTTGACAGCTTTCGTCAGACTCGAAAAACGCCGGTTCAAACTGGAACCTAGAATAGAAGGGCTCGATTATGGCGAATATGGCCGGGGTCCATACTTCTCTGTTGATAATATCGACCTGAAGAACCTGCCTACAGCAAAGCTTTACGACGAGTTTTCTACTTACGTTGGAGCCGAACTTTCCAAACGCCAGGGTAGCATCCTGACCTATAATGCACGCGGAGAACTTTGTATGGTTGGTAGCGATGTCGGTGAGTTCCGTGTTACCGGGGATTTACAAACCCGTTTCAAGTTGTTCAATAAAGATGCTGTGATCAAGGCAGACGCCTATATAAAGAATGTAACGCCGGCCTTTTACATGCGCCATAACCATTCCCGTTATTACTGGTGGGATAACCCCAACTTTAACATGACCCAGCAAATCTATGCGGGCGGTGAAGTGTATCTGGAATCTTCAAAAACAACTTTAAAAGCCGGAGTGGAGAGTATTCAGAATTATATCTATTTCAATAAACAGGGATTCCCGGTACAGCATAGCAGCAACTTACAGGTAGTCAGTGCACGCATCAAACAAGACTTCCGCTTCCGTGCTTTCGGTTGGGAAAATGAAGCATGCTGGCAGTTAAGCAGCGATGAAAGCGTACTCCCGCTTCCGTCATTAAGTGCCTATTCAAATATGTATCTGGCCGTCAAGGTGGCGAAAGTACTGACCGTACAGCTAGGTGCCAATGTATATTATAATGCAGCTTATTATGCACCTTACTACGAACCGGCAACACAGCAGTTCCAGGTTCAGGATGAAGTAAAAGTCGGTAATTATCCACTGGTTAACGCCTACGTAAACTTCCACCTGAAACAGGCACGGTTCTTCGTTATGGCTTACAACCTAAGCAGTAAATTTGCCAATCCGGACTATTTCTCCCTGGCACACTATCCGCTGAATCCGATGGTGTTGAAAATGGGTATTGCCGTTACATTCAATAACTAAGCCGTATGAAATCCCGGAAGTTACTGGTAGTCTATATTGTCCTCCTGGCATGCGTACTGATAGCCATGTTCCGTTTATGGCCGTACAAGCAGGAACCTGTCCCACCCAGGGATTATCCGGAAATTAAGTCAGAAGGTATTCTGCGGATGGTTACCGAATATAACCAGTCCGGCTATTATGTAGCCGGCGATACGATCGAAGGTTTCCAATACGAACTGAGCCAGGCCATCGCCGCTTTATCCGGACTGGAAGTACAGACTCAGCTGGAGATGAGTCTGGCCGAAAGTTTCAAACAATTATCCGATAACCAATGCGACGTAATCGCCCGCAATATCCCTATCACCAGCGACATCAAAGAAGACTATCTGTTCACCGATCCGATCGTCTTCAATAAACAAATATTGGTGCAACGCACGGAAGAAGCCAATAATGGCATCAAACCGATCCGTAACCAGCTTGATCTGGCACAAAAGACCTTGTATATTCCGAAAAACTCCCCCGCCTTACTGCGCCTGCAAAATCTGGCACACGAAATAGGAGATACAATCTATGTGAAGGAAGATGAACTTTATTCCAGCGAACAACTGGCTATCATGGTTGCCAAAGGCGATATCGACTATGCCGTATGCGACCAGCAAATAGCCCGCGTATCTAAAGAAAATTTGCCGGAAATAGATATCGACACGGATATCAGCTTTACCCAACTCCAGTCGTGGGCGGTACGCAAAGACTCCCCTATCCTGCTCGACAGCCTGAACAGCTGGCTGTCACAAATCAAAGAAAGCGGGTTATACGATCAGATTTACAAACGCTACTATAAATAATGTGCCAATTGGCACATTATTCTTCTCGTGAAGGCAGAATAAACGAAAAAGTAGAACCTTCCCCTAGTTGCGATTCTACACAGATCGAGCCTCCCATTTTAGTAACAAGCCCTTTGCATATAGCAAGTCCCAGGCCGATACCTTCCACATAGTCATTGACTTTAACAAAGCGGTTAAAGAGGTTTTGCAGCTGCTCCTCGGCTATCCCCTGTCCGGTATCCTTCACATAAAAATTCAGCCGGCCATCTTCCAGCGCCTTATACCCCATCGTAATACTTCCCTTTTTAGTATTCTTGATCGCATTATTGACCAGGTTATTTACTAATTGGAGTAAGCGGATATAATCGGTTCCAAAGGTGCAGCTATCCAATCCTTTTTCCAGAATCAACTTCACATCTTTCGGCATACGGGGCTTTACAGAAGCATAGGTCGTATCCATCATCTCGTTCAGGTCGATCGGAGCATAACTAATCTTTATCGCATCCGCCTCAATCTTCGACAAGTCCAGAATATCGTTGATAAGCTGCATAAGTAATTGATTATTCGCCTTGATTATCTCGTAATAAGACATACGCTCTTCGTCTGTATCCGCAAACGCCATCATTTCTGAAAAACCGGTTATTGCATTCAACGGCGTACGGATCTCATGACTCATGTCTGCCAGATATTTTGATTTCAGCTTATCAGCCATTTCCGCTTTATCACGCTCATCTTCGAGACGTTTTTCTATTGCCCGCTTAACTGTGGCATCACGCCACAAAGCCAGCAACAGAGGTTTCCCGTTACTTAAAGAAATCGGGTATTTTTCTACTTCAAGATATTTCATCTCACCGGAAGCGGCCTTGAGCCATCCATGAAATTCGGCCTCTTTTCCTGAACTGATGACTCTCTTATCTATCCCCAACCGTTCCTCTACCGACATTAAGGCATTATAATGCACTTCAGAGTCATCGTGCCCCTCGATCTGGGAAGTATCAATCCCTGTTATCTCTTCCATAAATTTATTCCAGTAAAGATAATTGAAATGATCTTCCGGATCTTTCACAAACACACCCAAAGGCAAATGATCTAATATCGTATTCAGTAACTCATGAACAGTATCCGGCTCATTTAAGGTTACTTTCTTTTGAGAGCTGTTGCAGCTATCATTTGTTCCCATAATATAACTTGCTATTTTTCCAATGTAGGCAAAGATATTAATTTTTTACGGTACCCCACTATATAGATACATCAATTTTCAACGCTTACAGAAATTTACAGGACAATTATTACAAGAGCCGGGGTTACTATTGTAGAATTTGACAAATATTATTTACCTTTACGGAGAATTTAATGATAAAAGATGAGATTTGACGAATTGGATTTAGAAGAGGCCGTATTGGACGGACTCGATGCTATGAATTTTCAGGAAACAACTCCTGTACAGGAATTAACTATTCCTGTTATCTTAGAAGGGAAGGATATTATTGCCTGTGCACAAACCGGTACAGGGAAAACAGCAGCCTACGTGTTGCCATTAATTAACCAATTAAGCAAAGGCAATCATCCTGACAATGCGGTCAATGCAGTTATTATGGCTCCAACCCGCGAGTTGGCCCAGCAGATAGACCAGCAGATCGAAGGTTTTACATATTTTGTTCCGGTATCGGCTGTGGCCGTATACGGTGGTACCGACGGAGTTGCCTGGGAGCAACAGAAGCGTGGTATGGAAATGGGGGCCGATATCGTTATCGCCACTCCGGGACGTTTGTTGTCCCACCTGAAACTGGGAACAGTAGACCTTTCACAGGTTTCCTATTTTGTACTGGATGAAGCAGACCGTATGCTGGATATGGGATTTTACGACGACATCATGCAGGTATATAAACAACTGCCTCCCACTTGTCAGACTATCATGTTCTCGGCTACCATGCCACCCAAAATCCGGACGTTAGCAAAAACAATCCTGAAGAATCCCGAAGAAGTCAAAATTGCCATCTCACGACCTCCCGAAACAATTATGCAGACAGCCTATATCTGCTATGATCCTCAGAAGCTAAAGATACTTGAAGACCTGTTCTTGCAAAGTCGCCCGCAACGTGTCATTATTTTCTCTTCCTCCAAAATGAAAGTGAAAGAGCTCGCCTCCACCCTGAAACGAATGAAGTTCAATGTAGCAGCCATGCACTCCGACCTGGAGCAGTCGCAGCGCGAAGAGGTAATGAAAGAGTTCAAGAACGGACATATCGATATCCTGGTGGCAACCGATGTTGTTTCGCGCGGTATTGACATCAACGACATCAAACTGGTAGTAAACTACGATATCCCCCACGACCCGGAAGATTATGTACACCGCATCGGCCGTACTGCCCGTGGTACCGGAGGCGAAGGATTGGCCATCACATTCATCAGCATTGAAGAGCAGGCACAATTCAAACGTATTGAAGACTTCCTGGAAAAAGAAGTTTATAAAATTCCCATCGACCCGAAGTTCGGCGAAACCCCGCTATACGAACCTGAAAAATACGGAAACATGCGTCGCGGACGTGGACGTCCCCGGAAAGACGGTAGCACCGGAGGAAGATCCTTCGAAAACAAACGTCCGGGAACTCCCTCCAGAAACGGTAACCGCCGCGGAAGACCACGGAAAGAATCTTAATATTTTAATCGAAACACATACAAACTAATAGAACAGTCTATAGAGACTTTCGAAAGTAACCCCGAGTCAAGCTTGGGGTTTTTATTTATACCTCCTCTACATAAACATAAAAAAACCCGGAGTTAATAAACTCCGGGCCGATTAAAATCCCTACGGGACTTTCTGTATATTTTTTTGATTCCTGACGAATTATCCGTTCATGGAAGCCAGGAACTCCATATTGTCATAAGTCTGTTCCATCCGTTTCTTCACAAACTCCATCGCTTCGATCGAATTCATATCCGACAGATATTTACGAAGAACCCACATACGGTTCAATGTACTTTCATCCTGCAACAAATCGTCGCGGCGAGTACTTGAAGCAGTAATGTCGACAGCCGGATAGATACGCTTATTAGACAGCTTGCGATCCAACTGCAATTCCATATTACCCGTACCCTTGAATTCCTCAAAAATCACATCGTCCATCTTAGAACCAGTCTCAGTCAATGCTGTTGCCAGAATCGTCAGGCTACCACCGTTTTCGATATTACGGGCTGCACCAAAGAAGCGTTTCGGTTTCTGTAATGCGTTCGCATCCACACCGCCGGAAAGAACCTTACCGGAAGCCGGCTGAACTGTGTTATAAGCACGTGCCAGACGAGTAATCGAATCCAACAGGATCACTACATCGTGACCGCATTCAACCATACGTTTAGCCTTGTTCAAAACGATTTCGGCAATCTTCACGTGGCGTTCTGCCGGTTCATCGAAAGTAGAAGCGATCACTTCCGCATCAACGCTACGTGCCATGTCGGTTACTTCCTCCGGACGTTCGTCGATCAACAGGATGATCATATAGACTTCCGGATGGTTTGCTGCAATCGCATTGGCGATATCTTTCAGCAACATGGTTTTACCGGTCTTTGGCTGTGCTACGATCAAACCACGCTGTCCTTTACCGATCGGCGAGAACAGGTCGACTACGCGAACAGCGATATTGTCGTATACTTTCGGAGCCTTGCGTGCTGTAAGCATGAATTTTTCATCCGGGAAAAGCGGTGTCAGATGATCGAAAGGAACGCGGTCGCGCACTTCTTCCGGCGAACGACCATTGATCTTGTCCACTTTTACCAGCGGGAAATATTTTTCACCTTCCTTCGGCGGACGGATAGCACCTTCCACCACGTCACCAGTCTTCAGTCCGAACAGTTTGATCTGCGACTGCGATACATAAATATCGTCCGGTGAAGTCAGGTAGTTATAATCGGAAGAACGCAGAAAACCATAACCATCCTGCATCATTTCCAATACGCCTGTACCGATCAGGATACCGTCAAACTCGTATTGCTTATCTTGCGATGCATTATTATTGTTATTGTTGCGCTGATTATTGTGGTTGTTCTGTCTGTTATTGTTATTCTGACGGGGCGTGTTCTGTTGCTGCGGTTGCGAAGCGGCCTGCGGTTCAGGCTGCTGCGGTGCAGCTTTTTCCTGTTTGGCAGGTGAAGGGGAGAACGGGAAGAGTTGGTCAAGAACCGACTTGGTGTCCGGATGTCTGAACACAACCCTTTTAGGTTCGTTAGCTGCCGGAGCCTCTGCTGCCGGTGCTTCAGGAGCCGTTTCAACGACAGGTTCTGCGGGAGTCGCCGGAGCTACGGGAGCCGCTTCGACTACCGGCAACTCTTCGGGAGCGCCTTCAACTACAACCGGAGGTAATAAGGGCTTTTCTATAGCTACTTCCGTAGTGACAGTCTGAGGGGCTTTCGAAACTTTCACTTCGTCCGTCTGATTAGCCGGAGCAACTGCACCAGCTACTTTTTCCTTCTTTTCAATACGTACTCTTTTCTTACGCTCAGGTTGTTCCTTTTTTTCTGCAACTACAGCTGCCTGCTTTTCTTCAACGGGTTGTGTGGCTTTAGGGGCTACAACCTCGGTTGTTTCTGCTTTTGCAACTTTCGGTTTGCTTTCAGCCTTCGGTGCTTTTGCAGCAGCCGTTTTAGAAGGTTTCTTTGCTTTTGTCTGCTTTTCAGCCTTCTTAGCTTCTTTTTCTTTCTCCTTTTCTGCCTGTAGACCTGCGTATGAGATAGCCTGTTCATCAAGAATGCGATAAACAAGTTCTTCTTTTTTCAAAGAACTTATTTTCTTAATTCCCAACTCTTCCGCTATACTCTGCAATTCAGGAAGGAGTTTTTCATTTAGTTCTAGAATGTTATATTTCTGCATATTGAGAAGTGAGTAATAAAAACGGCGCACGATAAAAGATTGTACAATACGTGCCTTCCGCTATCATTGTATCTTAATAGTTTTTGATAATAAAAATTTCAATGTAAAACCGGATTGTTTAGCTAATTTGAATCATTAGTAACACATCTGCGGAGCAAATCTTTGCAAATGTAAGAACATTTTTAATTATTCTATTATTTTTGTCGAAAAAAAATTCACAACCAGCACACTCTTAGTCGTTTTGTCGATACAATAACGATTGTCAGAGCGCTCTCCCACAATCCAGAGGATGTTTTCACCGCTACAAAGGAGCCATGTCTGCTCTTTGTCCATGCGGCTGAATTTATGATCTGAGAAATAATCGCTCAGTTTCTTACGGCCTTTCATTCCAAAGGGAATAAACCAATCACCTTCTTTCCATTTACGAAGTGTCAGAGGAAACGAGAGTTTGTCGTAATCAAAATAGGCGATATGTTTATCCTTCCGGAAACAGAAGTCAGTAGTAATAACAGATTTAAAGAAAGAAAGTTCAACCGGACCCCGCCAGATCTCTTCTACGATATCATCCGCAGTAAAAGTATATTCCTGCTCTTCTTCTTTCTTTACAGGCGAAAGCAGCAGATATTCACGGTCTTTCAGCAAACGATAGTCGGGTGAGTAAAACATTTTGCCCGATTCTCCCGTTAGCGAACGGAACACATCGTCGGCCACCTGCCGGGTAAAACCGTAAGGTTTCAGCAATTCATACTGGATCGTTGCCGGCGAAGGATACTCCATCAGGCGGGCAATCGGGATACGGAAATCTTCTTCCAACAATTCCCGGCGCGCCTTTTCCACTACATGCAGATAGATAGCCTCTGTTTCGGCCAGATGATCGGCTGTACGCGCAATAGCCGCTTTTACGGAAGGATTCAACTCTTCCAGCAAAGGAAGTACACGCAGACGGATAAAGTTACGTGTATAGGCATCCGACAAGTTCGTGCTGTCGGTTACATAAGATAGCCGCTGTTCAACAAGCCAATCCAGTATCTCGCTACGGCTGACAGCCAGCAAAGGACGCACCACATAACCATTTTTAGGCCGGATCCCTCCCAACCCACGGATTCCTGTGCCACGGACCAGGTTCATCAATACGGTTTCCACACTGTCGTCGCGATGATGGGCCACGGCAATCGCTTGTGCACCCAAACGCAGCCTCATCTCTTCAAACCAGTTATAACGCAGTTCTCGGGCCGCCATCTCGATAGAAAGATGATGTTCGGCTCCATAAGCCGTTGTATCAAAATCTATTTTATAGAAAGGAACATCCAGTGTACGTGCCATCTCCCGGGCAAACTGTTCATCGCGGACAGACTCGTCGCCGCGCAGATGAAAATTACAATGCAGGGCGACACAAGGATAATCGAGCTGCACAAGCAAAGCAAGCAAGGCAACCGAATCGGCTCCCCCGCTCAAACCAACCAGCACAGGCCCGTCACCGGACAGCAACTGTTGTTTCTCTATGTATGCACGGACAATATTTCTCATTGGTACAAAAAAAATCAGGCACAGATTACACAGATTCCACAGTCTAATCAAATAAGAACCGTGTTAATCCGTGTAATCCGTGCCTTAAAAATTATAGATGTAATTTTAATCTTCTATACCTGCCAGTTCCGGGTCGATCATGATACGTCCGCAATATTCGCAAACGATCACTTTCTTACGCAACTTGATATCCATCTGTTTCTGAGGCGGAATCTTGTTGAAGCAACCACCGCAGGCATCACGCTGGATATAAACGACAGCCAAACCGTTACGGGCACCTTTACGGATACGCTTGAATGCAGTCAGCAAACGGGGTTCGATTGTTGTTTCCAGTTTTTTAGCCTTTTCGCGCAGTCTTTCTTCTTCCTGCTTTGTTTCAGAAATGATTTCTTCCAGTTCGCTTTTTTTCTGAACCAGGTCAGCCTTACGGCCGTCCAGTCTTTCGGAAAGCTGGGCAATCTCTTCTTTCTTATGGTTAATCGCTTCGCCGAATTCGCGGATCTTCTTTTCAGAAAATTCGATTTCAAGTCCCTGGAATTCGATTTCCTTTGACAGGTTATCAAATTCGCGGTTGTTGCGCACGTTATCCAGTTGCGATTTATATCTCTCGATCAGTCCGGTAGATTCTGTAATTCTGTGTTTCTGTTCAACAACAGCACTCTCATAATCCTGGATCTCCGACTGATAGTTCTGAAGACGGGTTTCCAATCCTGCAATCTCATCTTCCAGGTCCTGAACTTCCAGGGGAAGCTCTCCACGAAGCGTTTTGATCTTATCAATTTCAGTCATCATCGTCTGAAGTTGATAAAGCGTAGAAAGCTTTTCTTCAACTGTATACTCTTTTTCAGCTGATTGTTTATCTGTAGCCATTCTATAAATATTTTACCGGGTTTGAATTAACATTCGAAAAATGTACGGCAAAGGTAGGGAATTTTTTCGATATTATGTTATAAAAGATGTCTTTTGTACATACTTCGGATTCATAATGACCTATTACAGCCAGCAGAATACGATCCTCTACATCATAAAAGTCATTGTATTTGGCCTCACCTGTAATGAACACGTCCGCACCGTAGGCTATCGCATCTTTTATCAGGAATGCACCACTGCCGCCACACAAGGCAACTTCACGTATCGGCTTGCCTGTAAAGGCCGAATGCTTCACGCAACCGACCTGAAAGAGGTCTTTTATCCGTTGCAGAAAAACCAACTCGTCCTCTTCTTCGGGCAACTCTCCCACTACCCCCGAACCAACCTGGTCCCAGGTATTATTCAAAGGATAGAAATCGAACACTGGTTCTTCGTACGGATGAACCGAAAGCAGGGCGCGTGTAATCGTCGATTTACGAAAAGCGGGTAATATCGTTTCGATGCGGATTTCGCGCTCCACATGCAACTCTCCCACTTCACCACAAAACGGATTTGTACCCTCTCCGGCACGGAAAGTTCCCTTACCTGCCAGATTGAAACTACATGAATCGTAAGCACCAACAGTACCGGCACCGGCATTGAACAAGGTAGTCCGTACCAACTCCGCATACACCTCGGGCACGAAAGTAACCAGTTTCAGCAAGGCTCCCTTCTGAGGACTCAGCACACGTACATTTTCCAGTCCGATCAGTTCCGCCAAACGGAAGTTAACGCCTCCGGCAGCATTATCGAGATTGGTATGGGCTGCATAGATCACCAGATCATATTTGCATGCCTTTATCATACACCGCTCGATATAAGTGGAACCGGTCAACGACTTGAATGCTTTAAAGGCTAAAGGATGATGTGAAATAATCAGGTTACACCCCGTTTCTATCGCCTCGTCGACCACCTCCTCGGTAACGTCCAGGCAAAGAAGCGCACCGGTGGCAAGCTGGCTCACATCACCTACCTGTACACCTGCATTATCAAAGCTTTCCTGCAATGGCAACGGAGCGTATTGCTCCAATTCTTTCAGAACATCCTTTATCCGTATCATAACAATAATTTATCAATTTGCCAAAATGCCAATGTGCCAATTATGAGGTTACCTTCTTCATTGGCACATTGGCACATTTTCATATTTGCTCATTATTTATCTTCAGACACAATTCATCCAGCTGCACGTCGTCGATTACAGACGGAGCATCGAGCATGACATCGCGGCCTGAATTGTTTTTCGGGAAAGCGATACAGTCGCGGATTGAATCGAGACCGGCAAATAAAGACACCCAACGGTCCAGACCATAAGCCAGACCTCCGTGAGGGGGTGCGCCATACTTGAAAGCATTCATCAGGAAGCCGAACTGAGACTGTGCTCTTTCTTCGGTGAATCCCAACAACTGGAACATCTTATCCTGCAATTTGCTGTCATGGATACGGATAGAACCTCCACCCACTTCAACACCATTGATAACCATATCGTAAGCATTAGCACGTACGGCACCCGTATCGCTATCCAGCAACGGAATATCTTCCGGCTTCGGAGAGGTGAACGGATGGTGCATAGCATAGAAACGCTGATCTTCTTCGCTCCACTCGAACAGAGGGAAGTCAACCACCCACAGGCAAGCAAACTTGTTCTTATCGCGCAATCCCAACTGACTTGCCACTTCAAGACGCAATTCGCAAAGCTGTTTGCGGGTCTTCATCGCATTATCGCCTGAAAGGATCAGGATCAGGTCGCCCGGTTTTGCACCGAAGGCTTCCTTCATCTGTTGCAATGTTTCCTGTGTATAGAATTTGTCTACGCTCGACTTCACGCTGCCATCGGCTTCTACGCGGGCATATACCATACCCTTCGCTCCTACCTGCGGACGTTTAACGAATTCAGTCAGCGCATCCAGTTGTTTACGTGTATAAGTTGCTGCCCCTTCTGCACAGATACCGCCAACATAAGCAGCATCATCGAATACAGAGAAACCATGACCTTTCATAATATCCATCAATTCGACAAACTTCATGCCGAAACGCAGGTCGGGTTTGTCGCTACCATAATATTTCATTGCATCGTGCCAGGTCATGCGCTGGAACGGCTCTTTAATTTCGATGCCACGGATTACCTTGAACAGGTGCTTTGCCATACCTTCAAAGATATTCAGTACATCTTCCTGCTCAACGAAACTCATTTCGCAGTCGATCTGTGTAAATTCCGGTTGACGGTCGGCACGCAGGTCTTCGTCGCGGAAACATTTCACGATCTGGAAATAACGGTCGAAACCGGAAACCATCAGCAACTGCTTCAAGGTCTGCGGTGACTGCGGTAATGCATAGAACTGTCCCGGATTCATACGTGAAGGAACAACGAAGTCGCGGGCACCTTCAGGAGTTGAATTTACCAACACCGGAGTTTCCACTTCCAGGAATCCCTGTTTATCCAGATAGTTACGAACTTCGAAAGCCATGCGGTGGCGTAGTTCCAGATTCTTACGAACGGCATTACGACGCAAGTCCAGGTAACGGTATTTCATACGCAGGTCGTCTCCACCATCCGTTTCATCTTCGATCGTGAAAGGAGGAGTTGCTGCTGCATTCAGCACATTCAGTTCCGAAACAATCAGTTCAATATCCCCTGTCGGAATATTTTTGTTCTTGCTGGAACGTTCTCTGACAGTTCCTGTTACCTGAATCACATACTCACGGCCCAGTTTGTTTGCTTTTTCACAAAGATCAGCATCTACTTCCTGGTTGAATACCAGCTGGGTTATACCATAACGGTCACGAAGATCGACAAACGTCATACCGCCCATCTTACGAGTTCTCTGCACCCATCCGGCTAAAGTAACCACCAGACCTTCGTCTGCCAGGCGCAAGTTTCCACATGTTCTTGTTCTATACATCTTTTTAAAGATTTATTTGTTTTAATTCCATGAATCAAAAGTATACATACAATGTACCTGTAAAATACTATTGTACTCTACGCGCAGCCGGTCTGCAAAGATAATACTATATTCATTAACTATAATATTTTCATTGAAATTAAAAGAAAAACAGGATAACCTAACTAATGATACTTGTAATTGCTCAACACAAAACAACTGTCATACTATCATAACACAAACCTCATCAATTGATATTCAAAGCCATGCATCGTATGATAGTTTAGATGATACGGATCGACACAACCATCATACTATCATAAACACACCTATATTTTATCATGCAGTATATTGTTTATTTTCAACAACATAACGACCCATTTACGCTGAGACCCGGGTCTGTTTTCCCTTTACACCCGGGTCTCAGCACAGTTCAAACCCGGGTGTAAAAGGCACTCAAATAGGGGTCTCAGAGAAATAATCCACTTATTCTTCGCAAAAAAAGCTATAACATCACTAAAAAAAGAAGCATATATAATGTAAAATAGCTCACCGACAATACATTCAGGCACCTTATATTTTCGATAAACAGGAAGATATGATAGTTAAATGAGGATTATGACAGTTGCCATGATAGTTATTTCAAACAACTATCATAGATATACACATTGAGATTCAATCAATATAAAAGAAAAATGAGAGTATGACAGTTTATTTGTAAAAAACTAACCAGGAAAGAAAAGTTTGGATAATATATCATATAGATAAAAAATAAAAAGAGAACCAACTATTTTGTTGATTCTCTTTCTTGTCGGGGTACCAGGATTCGAACCTGGGACCCCCTGCTCCCAAAGCAGGTGCGCTAACCGGACTGCGCTACACCCCGTTTTGCAACCCCTTTATTGTCGATTGCGGTGCAAAGGTAAGTATTTATTTTTATCCACCAAATATTTCGTGTTCTTTTTTAATTGATTATTTTCGCATCTGTTTAATTACAAGATTTAAAGGAAAGGAGGTGAAACAGCAGAAAGAAGGACAAGCAGACATGAACATATTGCTAGCCAATATGTTATAATATAAACGTATCAACATTAAAAATAGTATGATAATTGCCTATACACGAACATATTCAAACAAGCAACAAAGTGACAATCAAAAAAATGCGATTGAACAGTTTGCCGCGAACAATAACATGACTATAGACAAATGGCATAAAGATACACGAACAACATCCTCACGACATAAGAACAGGCTTGAAGATATTATAAAAAATATGGAGGCCGGCGATACATTAATTGTAGCCGATGTCACACGCCTGAGCCGGAGGTTGATGGAAATTATGCATTTGATATTATTATGTATTGAAAAAAAGATCACTCTTTACTGTCTCAAAGAAGGGTATACTTTTGAAAACAATGTCGACAGCAAAACGTTAGCATTTACTTTTGGGCTCGTCTCGGAAATTGAAAGCAAACTAATCTCGACACGGACAAAAGAATCGCTGGAAATTACCAGAAGCCGGGGTACAACCCTCGGACGCCCGAAAGGTACTCCCAAAATGGACCACCTACTTGCGCAGAAAGAACAGATAGAAAAGGAACTCAACGAAGAAAATGCTACGTACGCCGAACTGGCCGAGTATTACCAGGTATCGCTCAGTAGCTTTAAAAAATTTGTCAGAGATAATATTCCGCCGTCACTTCCCGGACGAAAAAGAAGAGGAAGAAAACAGGCTGAATAGTACAAATAAACGAAGGGGAATTGAAACAAATCGACAGGCTTACGTTTCAATTCCCCTTTTTATTAATATCTGTCAGAGATATTATTTTTCTATCCGGATACGGGCGTCTACCGCAAATAATCCCCGGTCGGTTGCAACCAGCGGGTTAATATCCATTTCTTTTATTTCAGAAGCAAAACGAAGCAAAGTTGAAAGACGGACTATAATGTCTGCATATTGTTGCTCGTCGATACCTTTCTGCCCGCGTGTACCTTTAATAATCGGGTAACCGCGTAAAGAACGAATCATTGAAAAGGTCTCGTCATAGGATAACGGAGCCAGACCGTAAGAAACATCTTTCAGTACCTCAACAAAAATACCTCCCAGACCGCAAAGGATTACATGACCGAAGCCTTCCTCATACTTCGCCCCGAGGAACAACTCCTGCCCTTTCAGCATAGGCTGTACCATAATTGCCGTCACATCCGGCAGGCGCATCATACGTTCAAACTCAAACAACAAGTGCTCCTCACTGCGGATATTCAGGGCAACACCGCCAATATCACTTTTATGTACAGGACCGACCACCTTCGCTACAACAGGGAATTTTACACGTTTGGCAAAAGTAATCAACTCGTCTTTGTCGGTCGATGTAAACTCTTCCATCAATGGGATATTGGCAGCACCCAGCAGCGTACGAACCTGTTCGGGAGCCAGATAACCGTTGGATGGCAACTGGTCGATGATACGACGCACTTCGGGCACATTGACACCATATAATTGTATATCGGTACTCATCGGCTTCGGCGTATTGATCACACGGGAAAGAGCCGTACCCAAAGTCACCTCGTCCGAGAAATTCACATGCCCCTTTTTCACAAAGCTGCGCACTTCCGGGCCGGCAGTTACGATAGAAGGCAATACCGGGAAGATTGGTTTCTTACACTCTTCCATTTTTTTATGAAGCACTTCGTATGTATCATATAGTTTCACCAGACCGGGACTTCCGAAAATAACCATCATCAAATCGACTTCCTCAAACTTATTCTCACAGAAGTCTATTGCCGTAGCCAGATGCTCCGGTGTTCCCGTTCCGATAATATCAATCGGATTACTAACGGCTGCTCCGGGATATAACTTGGATTTCAACTCGGTCGCTATCGGACCTTCCAGATTGGGGACGTTCAGACGGCCTTTGGAAAGAGCATCCGCCAACATGACAGCAGGGCCTCCGGCGTGTGTAATGATTGCACAGTTTTTTCCTTTTACTTCTTTCAGGGTGAAAATACAGGCAACTGTCGTTAGCTCTTCACGGCTGAAACAGCGTACGATACCGGCTTTACGGAACAGAGCCTCCACAGCCGAATCCGAACTGGCAATCGCACCGGTATGCGAGGAAGCGGCACGCTTGCCCGATTCGGTGCTTCCTGCTTTGATGGCTGCGATATGACAGCCTTTACGAATCAGCGAAGCGGCATGATACAATAATTTATCGGGATTTTTAATCTGTTCGATATAAAGCATCTTGATTTTGGAATCGAGTACAGGATCAAAGTTACGGTCCATATACTCAATCACTTCCTCTACCCCAATCTGCTTGGAGTTGCCAACCGACCATACAGAGGAGAAACGCAATCCTTTTGTCAATGCCGATTCAATGATGAAAAGCGCCGTACCGCCGGAACTGGAGACGAAGTCGACTCCGTCAGGATGAAATTCGGGGATAGGCTGTGTAAATACTCCATGAAAATTCATATTCATCAGTCCGATACAGTTCGGGCCAATCATGGAAGCACCTGCTTCGTTCACACTATCCAGCATCTGATTTTCGAGTACAGCCCCCTCGTGGGTCTCTTCGCCAAAGCCGGCGGAAACCACGATAAATGCTTTTACATTCTTCTGTTTAGCCAGGATATCAACTGCTTCGGGACACGAAGAACCGGGAATCGATATGATAGCCATTTCCGTATCCGGAATATCCTGCACGGAATGATACGATTTCAGACCTTGCACGTCGTCTTCCCTGGCATTCACGACATACAGTTCTCCTTTATATTTGCCATCAAGGAGATTTCGTACCAAACGCCCGCCCGGCTTGTGTACATTATTCGAGCCGCCTACTACGACTATGCTCTTCGGGTCGATTAATTCTCGGTTAATCATAACATTTTGATTATTTTGATTCAATGAACTGGAACAAATATAGCTTTTTTATCCATTTATCCATCGAAACAGGGGTTATTTATTTACATTTTGCACATTCTGAGCACAACCAGTCGCACCAGGCATCCATGCCGTCCCCTTTCGTTGCCGACACTTCAAACACCTGCAAATGATGATTCACCTTTAAAGCATTACTCTTCAAGGTCTCTATATCGGTATTCAGATAGGGTGCCAGGTCTGTCTTATTGATTACGCAAACATCGGCTTCTGCAAAGATGTGCGGGTATTTCAACGGCTTATCGTCACCTTCGGTCGTGCTAACGATAACTACTTTCTTTGCTTCTCCCAAGTCGAACATGGCAGGACAAACAAGGTTGCCGACGTTCTCTATGAAAAGTATCGAATGATCGGCCGGCGCCAGATGTTTGACTGCGTGATTCACCATATCAGCTTCCAGATGGCAACCGGTCCCGGTGTTGACCTGGAAAACGGGGATATCCAGTGCGGCAATGCGGTCGGCATCATTAGAAGTCTGCTGGTCTCCCTCAATGACATACAAAGGGAGCTTGCCTTTCAGGCGGCGCACGGTTTCCTCCAGCAACGTAGTCTTTCCGGAACCGGGCGAACTCATCAGGTTCAGGCAGAAGATTTCCTTTGCCTCAAAATAACCGCGGTTGCGCTCCGCCAGCAGATTGTTCCGCCGGAGTATATCCTGTTCAAGAGTTATTACCTTATCCTCATCGTGATGGTGATGATGATGTTCATGGCCATGTTCATGATGATGGTCGTGTTCGTGATGATGATGGTGTTCTCCACACCCGCAAGTTCCACACATAAGCGTTTTGTATTTATTATTTAATAACAATAGATTTTACACGAAGTTCTTTTCCTTTAATGATTTTAACACAATAGGAACCGCATGCCGGGCAAGGTGTGAACAGAGTCTCCATCGGGAAAGTCTGCCCGCAACCGGTACACATGCCCTCGCCGTCAATGATATGGCGGACAATCGAAGCATGTTCGAGCAGGGAACCTTTCACAGCACTTTCCAGTGCGAAATCAAGCGTATGCAATTCCACACCCGCCAGACGGCCGATTTCCAGTTCCAGTTCCTCGACGGCTTCCGAATGACGGCTGCGTGCCTGTTCTTCGGCCAGTTCTACGATACTCTGTGCAATAGACATTTCGTGCATAATCAGTCTTTTTTATTCCGGGAAGCGGCAATGGCCAGCTGGCCGACGGCAACTCCCCCGTCATTACATGGTATACGGCCCGGGACATACAACGGGATGCCTTTTGCGGCAAATAAACGTTGCAACTGTTCCGTCAACCTTTTATTTTGAAAACAGCCGCCGGAGATAACCACACGGGTCGCTCCGGTCTGTTGCAGATGGCGTGCGGCCTCGTCGAGCAGCAGGAAAGCCATCGTATTATGGAACCGGGCAGCCAGGTCACCGACGGAGACTCCGGAAGCCCAATCGTTCAACAGTCCCTCAAACAAGGGGCGGAAGGATATAACACCTTCCTTTATTATAACCGGATAACGCGCCGACAGTTCACTGCCGGCTGCCTGCTCCAGTTTTACAGGAGCCTCGGCCTGATGGGTCGACACATCGCACAACCCCAAGAGGGAGGCGACGGCATCAAATAGCCGGCCGGCACCCGAGGTATAGGGCGTATTGACGCCTCTCTCCATCATCGTCATCAGCAGGCGGATTTTATCCGCACCCACCCGTTCGGAAAAGCCTTCCGGGAAACGGGCGGAATCTCCCCAATAATGCCACAGATAAGCGACAGCCATCCGCCAGGGTTCCACAGCCGCCTTATCGCCACCGGGCAGCGGGACATATTCAAAATGCGAGAGACGGCGGTACTCTTTGCGGTCGCAGAGGAAGAATTCGCCTCCCCAGACCTTTCCGTCGTCACCCAGCCCCGTCCCGTCCAGGACGATGGCAACCACTTTCTCATGCAAGCCATATTCCAGCATGCAGGCTGCCGCATGGGCATGATGATGTTGTATTCTCAGCAGAGGCAATCCGGTACGTGCGGCAACGCGCTCCGCCTCCTGCGATGAGAGATAATCAGGATGCATGTCGCAAGCCAGTACAGAAGGGGTAAAACGAAAAAGATGCCGGAAGCGGTCCAGCGATTCCGTGTAGAAGCTGAATGTCTCCCAGTTCTTCAGGTCACCGATATACTGGCTTTGCAGAATGGTATCCCCTTTTCCCAGGGCAAACGTATTTACTTTCTCCGCACCGAAAGCCAGGATACCTTCCACGGGAATGTCGGCAAAGAAAGGTTCCGGTACATAGCCGCGCGAACGGCGCACCAGGCAAGGTTGCCCGCCGCAAACCTGAAGGACTGAATCGTCCACCCGGTTATGAATATCCCTGTTATGGTGAAGCAGGAGAGCGACTTTTCCGGACAACTGCTCCGCGGCTTCGTCCGGAGTTATGGCGATAGGGTAATCGCTCAGGTTGCCGCTTGTCATCACCAGGGCCGGTGTGTCGAGGGCGGCAAACCAGTCCTCATGCAACGGCATATAAGGCAACATACAGCCCAAGGTCCGCATGCCGCGGTTTATATCGTCCGCCAGTGCTTTCTTTTGTTTCAGCAAGACAATCGGGCGACGCCAGGAAGACAGACAGTCTTCTTCGACCGGGCCCGCCTCCGCATAATGCCGCAAATGTTCCATATCGCGGAACATAACGGCAAAAGGCTTGCTGTCGCGCTGCTTTATCGCCCGCAAACGTGCCACCGCTTCCCCGTTCAGGGCATCACATATCAGGTGATAGCCGCCAATACCTTTCGCTGCTATCACTTCGCCTTCACGAAGCAGGCGGACGGACAGGTCCAGCAACTTATCATACTCCTTTATCTTTACATTATTATATATGGCATAATAGAAAGGCCCGCAATGATTGCAGGCCACAGGCTGTGCATGGAAACGGCGGTCGCCTACCGTCGTGTATTCCCTCCGGCAGTCGGGACACATGGCAAAGGCGGCCATCGTGGTCTGCTTCCGGTCGTAAGGTAAATCGCGGATGATGGAGAAACGGGGGCCGCAATGCGTACAGTTGATAAAAGGATAACGCAAGCGATGCGGCTGCCTCATCCGGTCGGAAAGGCATTCGGGACAAACAGCGATATCGGGCGCCACCTGCGTCACCTCCTCCGAATCGGAACGGCTGGGTGCAATCATAAAATCCGGATAATCCGTATCTGTAACGTCGGCTTCTTCCCATTGAACACTATGGATCGAAGCAACTGCCGGATGCTCATTTCTGATCCGGGAAATAAAAAGTTCCCGCTGCTCCGGAGTCAGGATCGCACGGATCGACACTCCGTTATTCCGGTTACCGACCTCTCCTTTTATCTTCAGCTCATTTGCTATACGATAGATAAAAGGACGAAAGCCAACGCCTTGCACTAACCCACGGATTGTCAATATCGATATTCTCACACTGTTTGTTTTACTATGCTCACAAATATAGAGGGTTTAAGTTTAACAAACAACCGAACCCGGCAACAATAGAGATAACTTTTATCTATAAATTAATAATGCGAATCAGGAGTTGGCGACCTGATTCAAAGATTAAAAATTAACATAAGAAAGTAGAGCAATTGCCAATTTTCCAAAGGAGTGTACCAACAGCCCTTTGGTAGCTCTTACTTT
>NZ_JAMOKT010000045.1:7055-64240 GCF_023656795.1 Parabacteroides caeci | reverse complement strand
TATATCCGTATTGAAGGATGCAGCTTCTACTGCAATTTATGGAGCCCGGGC
Source organism: Parabacteroides caeci (assembly GCF_023656795.1). Lineage (NCBI taxonomy): Bacteria > Pseudomonadati > Bacteroidota > Bacteroidia > Bacteroidales > Tannerellaceae > Parabacteroides > Parabacteroides caeci. The sequence goes on along the minus strand of NZ_JAMOKT010000045.1, from coordinate 64,189 downwards.
AGCAGGAGGAGTTATCTTGATAACAACAAAAACAGGAAATAAGAATCAGAAAATCAAAATTAATTATTCTGGTTCTTATTCTCATAGGGAAGCTACTCGTCTACCTGAAAAATTAGATGGCTACACTTATGTGCAATACCGTATTATTGCAGAAGAAGCGTCAGGAAAAAGTTCTGCATTAAATCATCCTGATATATTGGCCGCTCTGCAAGACCCGGCTATTACAGAGATTCCGGATCCTTCACGTCCTTTAACTCATTTTTCAGGAACGGCAAATGTAGATCATGTAAAAGAAATGATGGGGTCTGCTGGCATGCATGACCATTCGCTTTCCATGAGTGGAGGTAATGATAAAGTATCTTTTTTATTGTCTGGAGCTTATTTGCAGGAAGACGCTTTATATCGTTACGGAGACTTTGGTTTTCGTCGTTACAACTTCCGATCTAATATTGATTTTAAATTTACGGATAAAATATCTTTAGCCACTCGCGTTAGCTATTCAAATTCAAAAACGGATTCACCTGTCAGAGGCTGGGATACAGAAATGCATCAAGCTTATTACTCTCATCCTTGTGATCCTGTTAGATGGAGTACAACAGGACAATGGGGAGGAAATAACGATGGGAATGTAATTCAGGATTTGGTAGAAGGTGGTCATAAGATTGAAGTTCAAGATCGTTTGGAAGTTTCAGCCAATTTAAAAATTGATTTAGCTAAAGGATTGACCTGGAATACGATTGCCGGAGGATATTATTTGAATACGAATACGACTGAAGAATACAAGAGTATTTTTCGTTATTCTGTAAAACCGGATGTTGTTATAGGTAAACTGTATGATCCAAACAGTTTGTTGCGTGAAGAGACTCGGGCATTTTATCGAAATGTACAGTCATATGTCAATTTTGATTGGAATCCGATAGAAAAACATACTGTTAAAGCAATGGGTGGAGCTTCTTATGAAGATCGAAGTGAAGATTATTACTATGGTAAGCGACAAAGCTATTTGAATAATGATTTGATGGGCTCCTTGAATTTGGGTTTGGGAGACCAATATAGCGGAGGTAAAATTACAGAATGGGGAATTGCTTCTTTTTTTGGACGTTTAAATTATAACTACAATGAAAAGTATTATTTAGAGGCAAGTTTTAGGGTGGATGGTTCCTCTCGTTTTGTCAAAGATAAACGATGGGGATTTTTCCCTTCTGTTTCCGCTTCCTGGCGTATAAGTGAAGAAGAATTTATGAAAGATTTTACTCTTCTTAGTGATTTGAAATTGCGGGCTTCTTGGGGAAATACCGGAAATCAGAATAGTATAGGCTTGTATGATTATATCGCACAGATGCATGTTGGTACCGATTATTACCCTTTGGGTGTTTCTAACACACAGGAAAAATTTATCTCTCAAACTGCGTTGTCTTCTAAAGAACGTACATGGGAAAAGGTTGAAGTAAAAAATATAGCGTTGGATTTTGGCTTCTTGAAAAATCGTCTGACCGGAAGTTTCGAATATTACATAAAAGATAACAAAAACATGTTGGTCAATGTGGATGTACCTGCTGTAATAGGAATGAAAGTACCGACGTTCAACACTGGCGAACTTCGTGTTTGGGGATGGGAAGGAACGCTACGTTGGCAAGATCGAATAGGTAAGGACTTCTCGTATGGAGTGAATTTTACTATACAAGATTCTCATAATAAGATCACTAAATTTGATGGTTCTAAAAATATTATCAGTGGTACCCAAAATATAGAGGGTTATCCTATCGGGTCTTATTTCGGATATGAAACGGAAGGCTTGTTCCAATCGGATGATGAAGTTAAAAAACATGCCTTTCAACATTTAAACAATGCTGCAGGCGATGTAAAATATAAGGATCGTGATGAAAGTGGTAAGATTGATGCCGGGGACTTAACTTATTTGGGTAATATAAGACCTCGCTATGTGTACAACATAGGTGTAAATTTGAAATATAAAAGTTTTGATGTAGAAATGCTTTTTGACGGTGTCGGTAAAAAAATGGTGAACTTGAATACTAATTTAGGAGCTCCTGTCCGTTTTGCAATGTTTAAAGGACACGAGGATGCCTGGACTCCCGAAAACCCTAATGCCATGTGGCCGCGTATGTATCAGAATGCCGGATGGAACTGGTGGATATCAGACCGTACTTTGCATAATGCAGCTTATTTTTCAATGAAGAATTTGCAAGTTGGTTATACCTTGCCTCAAACATGGATGGAGAAGATCAAAGTGGAACGGTTACGCTTATACGCAAATGTACGTAATCCTTTTATTATCGATAATTATGTGGAATATCTGGATCCCCGATTAAATGCTTACAATAATTATCCGGTTTTAAGAAGTTATACCATAGGATTGAATTTAACCTTTTAATTAAGTAAAGATGAAAAAGATTATATATTTATTTACGATATCTGTCGTCTATTCATTTTTTATATCTTGTGAACTGGATCGTTTACCGACAGACGCTGTCACGGATGAACAATTTTGGAAAACAGAGAGTGACTATAAGTTAGCGTGCAATGCTTTTTATGTTGATTTTCCTGGTTATACAACCAGAGATGTATATTCAGACATCGCTTATGCCGGGTCTCCCGACGATATTAGCTCCGGAAGTTATTTGCCGACTAACTCTTTTGGTCCTTGGGAAGAAGCTTATAAAAAAATAGCAATAGCTAATAAGGTTTTGGAAAATGCAGACGCAAATATATCTGGTTTGGAGACCGCTATAGTTGCTCGTTATGCAGGAGAGGCCTATTTCTTTCGAGCTTTGCAATACTATGATTTACTGCGTTCGTATGGTGGAGTTCCGATTATAGATAAATTATTGGACATTAATTCTGAGGAGTTATATGCTTCAAGAAATACAAGAGAAGAAGTGGCAAATTTTATTTTGCAAGATTTGGATTTGGCTATATCCGGTTTGCCAATGCCTTCGAAATTGAAAGATACGGAAATCGGTCGAATTACAAAAACGGCAGCTCTTACGTTAAAATCGAGAGTTGCCTTATATGAAGGTACACGTCAGAAATACAGAGAAAAAGGAGAATATCGGGGCTTGTTACAACAAGCGAAAGATGCAGCTTTGGAGGTGATCAAATCGAATGAACATCAATTGTATAAATCTACATCCAATGATTTTGTGGCAAATTTTCAGGAATGTTTTACTTATGAAGGAGAGGGAAGCAAGGAAACTATATTGGCAAACCGTTATCAACGTCCCTGGCGTAAAAATAATAATTCATTTAAGCTTTGGAGATCTTCCGGCTGTGTCCCCACACGTGCTATAGTTGATGCCTTTCTTTGTGAAGATGGGTTACCAATTGATAAATCCGAAATATTTGAAGGTTATGATACACCTACTTCCGAATTTCAAAAAAGAGACCCTAGAATGAATGCTACGATATTGATTCCGACTGTCGATATATTTTATGATGGAATGCCTTATACTCCAACATTCAGTAATTCAATGAGCCAAACTGGCTATGTGTGGAAAAAAACGGCTGTAAAAGAGGATGCTGTTGCTATGGAAAGCGACTTGGATGCTATAATTATCCGGTATGCTGAAACATTGCTGAATTATGCGGAAGCTTGTTACGAATTGGAGGATAAAATATCCGATGATGATTTGAATATTTCGATTAATGTGCTGAGAGAAAGAGTCGGTATGCCGCATTTAACGAATGCTTTTGTACAAGGAGATAATTCTGCATCCGTCAAACTAAACATGCGGGAAGAAATACGCCGTGAACGTTTGGTGGAATTAGCCAATGAAGGTTTTCGTTATGATGATTTGTTGCGCTGGGGGATTGCTCAGGATGTATTGCCTCAACCTCTGGTGGGTATCCCCGATTTGAGAAAATATTATACGAAAGTGAACGCAAATGTCTGGAAAAATGTAAAAAATGGCTTTTTAGAAGTACAGCCGACTACTACACGTACCTTTGAAGATAAACATTATTTATGGCCTATACCTTTGGTACAAATTGCATTAAATGAAAATCTGGAGCAGAATCCAGATTGGTAAAATTAAGTATAACAAGATTGTATTAAAAGTATCTGGTATAAAAAGCTTTTAATACAATCTTGATTATCTAAATAAAACTATTTCACATGAAAAAAATATTGTTATTGCTATTATGCAGTCTTCATATTGTTAGTTGTATCGATTCAAAATCAAAAAGTATCGTCCAGTCTCCTGATTCCGTGACAGAGGTTGGAGTGCTTATTGATGCAGACTCTCTTTTTATCGGACTTTATAATAATAAGAAGGAATTGGTCAGTCCGTCTCCGGTGAACCTTTTTTTGAATGGAGAAATTCTTAAGTGGTCACTGATTGCAAAAAAGTCTTTTGACAAAAAGGATATCATCTCTATGCCTTACGGAGAATTTCAATCGGTGTCACAAGAATATAAAGAAGCTATATTCAAATTATCCGTCCAGACAAAATCCGGCAAAACGTATCCTGCGGAATTATTCGTACGTGCTTACTCTGAAGGCATGGCCTATCGTATTGTATTGAATGACTTGCCAGAAGACAGTCGACTACAGGAAAGGAGCGAATGGATACCTGTGAGTTCGGAAGGGAAATGTTTTATACCTAACGGAGAAAAAATGCCGATAGGTCCTGTTTCCATATCCGGATTGAAATCCAGGCACACAACTCCTGTTATATACAGTACGGATAATTCAACCCTGGCTTTTCATGAGGCTGGTCTGCATAATTACCCGCAATTGTTTTTATCGAAAGGAATCGATGGAAAATCAATAAAGATGGTACAGGACGAGGCTGTTTGTAATGGAACTTTCAGTCTTCCCTGGCGTGTTATCCTGGTCGGAGAAAAAATAGCTGATTTGCATAATTATAAAAGTTTGTATTTCAGTTTAAATAAAGCGGCAGAAGGTGATTTTAGCTGGGTAAAACCAGGTATAGCCTCCTGGGATTGGCGTGTAAAAGGATGTACCTTCAATGGATTTACTTATAAAATGAATACTGAAAGTTTGAAGCGATATATAGACTTCAGTGCAGAAATGGGATTTGATTATTTCCTATTGGATGCGGAATGGTATGAAGATCATAATCCGCTTAAGCCGGTAGAAGGATTGGATATAAAAGAGGTGATATCTTACGGAAATGGAAAGAATGTCGGCACATTACTTTATTACGATTTGAAGTACGCAGACAAAGAATATCCGGTTATCGATTTCGAAGAGATTGCCTCCGTTTATGCCGGTTATGGGGCAAAGGGAATAAAATATGGCTTTTTGGGAGGTGCCGGTCCAAAGTATACTTCACAAGAAAAGACAAGAAAAACAGAAGAGTTGATCTGGATTGCTGCCCATCATAAACTTCTGATTGATTTTCATGACTCCCCTGTTCCTTTTAGCGGTTTAGAACGAACTTACCCCAACTATATAAATCGTGAATATTGCCATGCTCAAATAGATTGTAGGCTCGCCTTTTCACCGGAAGAGTTTGTTAAAATAGCATGTGTTAATCTCTTGGCCGGTCCGATCGACCAGACTAACGGTACGTATGCTTTGAATGAAATGAAATCACGGCAAAAAGGCCCGCGCAATGAATATAATTCTACCGTGGCTTCGGAAACGGCCCGCTTTTTTATTACTCATACAGGGCATTTGTCTGTGTTGATCGATGCTCCGGAAGCATATAAGGCTAAATCGGATTTGTTTGCCTTTATTCGTTCTTTACCTGCTACATGGGATGAAGCACGTTATCTGGAGATGGATTTTGAGTCGCATGTTGCAGTGGCACGCCGTAAAGGGGAAGATTGGTTTGCCGGTGTAGTGTATAATGAAAAAGGAGGAAAGCATATGATGGACTTGAATTTCCTGGAGCCGAATGTGAAATATGAAGCCACGATTTTTAGTGATGCGCCGGATACGCATTATATAAATAACAAGGAAGCATATATAGTGAAAAAAGAAGTTGTCCAATCTGATAAAGTGTTGGAAACAACAGTAGCTCCGGGTGGAGGATATGCTGTTTTGTTCAGAAAACATAAAAGTGATCATACAAAATGAAATAGGGAATTTAATAATCCAACAATATTAATCATGAATAAAAAATTTATATTACTACCTCTGTTGGCAGTCGGAATGCTGAACGTGTCGGCAAAAGACAAGCAACCTAACATCATCTTTATCTTAGCTGACGATATGGGATACGGTGATGTATCATATCTGGATTCCAGGTCAAAGATAAAGACAGAAAATCTGGACGGAATGGCACGCGAAGGAGTCGTCTTTACGGATGCCCATTCGAGTTCGTCGGTAAGTACCCCTACCCGTTACGGTATCCTGACAGGACGTTATAATTGGCGTTCGACGATGAAGCAGGGTGTTTTGAATGGCTATTCGAAAGCCTTAATCACCCCAGAACGTGAAACGATGGCCTCTATGTTGAAAAAACAGGGCTATACGACTGCCGGTATTGGTAAGTGGCATCTGGGGTGGAATTGGAATAATATCGATGCTGGGGCGGACAGTGTCGATTTCAGCAAACCTGTAACAAATGGCCCGACCACGCGGGGATTTGATTATTATTACGGTTTTTGCGGTTCCCTAGATATGTCTCCGTATGTTTATATAGAGAACGATATGCCAACTTCGCTCCCTGACAGGGTTACGGAAAACAAAGGGAAATACAGCTGGTGGCGTAAAGGACCGACTGGAGCGGATTTTGTTCATGAAGAAGTGTTGCCAAACCTGATTGATCGTGCCTGCAATTATGTGAAGGAGAAAGCCTCTTCCGATCAGCCTTATTTCCTTTATTTGCCTCTTCCGGCTCCCCATACGCCAATTCTTCCGGTAAAAGAGTTTCAGGGTAAATCCGGCTTGGGAGATTATGCCGATTTCGTGCTGATGGTCGATGCGATGGTTGGACGTGTTTTGCAGGCTGTGAAAGAGTCAGGTGAGGACGATAATACAATTGTCGTTTTTACCACCGATAATGGATGCAGCCCGGCAGCGGGAATTGATGAATTGATTGCCCAGGGACATTATCCTAACTCCATCTACCGGGGCCATAAGGCGGATTTGTTTGATGGTGGTCACCGTATACCGTATATTCTGCGCTGGCCCGGCGGAGCGAAGCCTCATCATGTGGAGCAGACAGTTTGCCTGACTGATTTTTATGCCACCTTTGCTGCCTTGAACGGATATAAGTTGAAAGATACCGAAGGAGAAGATAGCTATAGTTTGCTGCCTGCTATCGTTTCGGAAACGGAAGTCTCACCAATTCGCGAAGCCACAGTACATCATTCCATTGCCGGTCAGTTTACAATCCGACAGGGAGAATGGAAGCTTTTATTGTCTCCGAGTTCGGGTGGATGGAGCGCACCGAGACCAAAAGATTCTGTTGCATTGGCAACCTTGCCTTCGGTTCAGTTGTATAACATGAAAACCGACCCGTCCGAGAAGAAGAATCTGGAAGCGCAGTATCCTGAAAAAGTGGCTGAACTTCGTTCTCTTCTGGTCAAATATGTAGAAGAAGGACGCAGCACGCCCGGCAAGCCTCAAAAGAATGACGGAGATTATCCCTGGAGGCAATTGAACGATGTCTTTATCAAAAAGTAACTCTGATGACATACAAGGAAAGGTCATCCTCTAATCTAAACAAGATTCCAACATGACACGCTAAGCCGGAGATGGCGCGGGAACTCCGGCAACGAGATTAAACCCTCTGCTCGAGGTATCGAAAACAATCCCATAGGACGGCAATGTCCTAATGAGTGACAGGGCGACTTCTTATAGGTGACACAGTGACTTCTTATAGGTCACCATGTCGACCTACGGACCGTTGCATATACAAAGAGCAGGGGAAGACTTTTAAAAATGTTCAATTATGGCATTCTTTAAAAAAGTTCTTAAAAAGATGGGGGGCAAGTGGCATCCGCAGGCAGTTACCGTGGGTAAGCCCGTAGCAACGAAAGAGGTGGCCGACCGTTTGTCGCAGATTTCTACCGTGAGCCGAGCTGACGTCTATGCAGTCCTGATGGATCTGGCAGGCGTTTTGGCCGATTATATGGCTCAGGGACGGAGCGTGAAGATCGATGGTCTGGGTACTTTCTACTACACCTGTACCTCCAACGGCAACGGAGCCGAAACGGCCGACAAAGTGAATGCATCGCAGATCACTGGCGTACGTGTTCGTTTCATCCCCGAAGCCACGAAGAAGAGCGGCAGCAAGTCTATGAACCGCACGCTCGTAAGCGACAACATTTTCTGGATGGAGTTGAACGGCGCAGCCGAGACAACACCCGAAGAAGGTGGTGGAGAAGACCGTCCGGAGATCGAATAATCTTTCTCTGAACGAATAAAGAGGTATTGCATAGCTATTGTTTTATTCTTCAAAATGAAATAAAGCTATGCAATATCTTTTTTCAATAGAAACACATATAATTCAATGTGTTAAATCCGTCTATTTGGACAAAAATATGGATATTTAGGACAAAATTACCACTTACCCACCTGTCACAGCAAATACATTTGCGGTAAGTTTCTCAACAAAATTTTAAATTTATTACCACTTATGGAAAAGACAAAATGCATCTACCCTCCTTTGTTGGGTAAAATGTTTGTAGGAGCCACATTTGTGATGGCAACGAGTCCGGTGTTTGCGTCCGGTGCGGACCTGCCGGTCGTAAACCGACCCGTAGCTGTTGCTTCTCCGCAACAATCAAAGACCACGATAACCGGTGTCATAGAAGATCAGTTCGGACCCATTGCCGGAGCCAACGTGGTTATAAAAGGAACCACCAATGGAACAATATCCGATATGGACGGAAAGTTTTCCTTGACCGATGTTCCCTCAGGAGCTGTACTTCAGGTCTCTTTTATCGGTTATCTGACACAGGAAATAAAGTTAGCTTCCGGTCAGAAAACAGTGCAAATTCAATTGAAAGAGGACAGCCAGGCATTGGATGAAGTCGTAGTTGTAGGTTACGGTACACAGAAAAAGGTAAACCTTTCGGGTGCCGTGGCAGCCATGGATGTAGCCAAGATGACCGAAAGTCGTCCGATCAACAACCTTTCCACCGCTTTGGCGGGTATGGCGGCTGGTGTACGCGTCAGTTCTAGCAATAATGCTCCCGGAAGCAGTGATGCCACAAAAATACAAGTACGTGGACAGGGTACGTTGAACAATTCCTCTCCGTTGGTTATCATAGACGGTGTGGAAGGTTCACTGAACCAGTTAAGCCCCAATGAAGTGGAAAGCATGTCGGTATTGAAAGATGCCGCCTCGGCAGCTATCTACGGTTCACGTGCTGCAAACGGTGTGATTCTGGTGACTACCAAGAAAGGGAAAAAAGACGCAGGTGTGAAATTCGACTACAACGGTTACCTCTCGATCGACCGTCCGACCAAGCTACCGAAAACGGTCAGCGATTACGCTACGTATATGGAACTGATGAATGAGGCATACGAAAACAACGGACAGGCATGGCCTTATAAAGATGAAGACGGCAACGGCATAGCCGATAAAGTGGAACAGTGGCGTGCCAATCCGAACGATCCGATCAACTACCCGAATACAGATCCGTTTGAAGTATTGTTCGGCAATACACGCGTTTCCCAGCAACACTCATTTGCTGTAAGCGGCGGAAATGACAAAGTAACCCATTATACTTCATTCACCTTCCTGAATAACCCGGGTGTTGTAGAGAATACGGATTACGAACGATATAGCCTTCGCAGTAATATCGACCTGAATATAAAGAAATGGTTCCGTGCCGGTACAAACCTGAGCGGTTATTACGGAAGCCGCAATATCCATGCGAATTCATTGGATGACGTCTTCAACTTTGCCCGCCAGACCTCTCCCGCCGTACTGCACCGACATCCGGACGGACGCTATGGAGCAACACAAAATGATGAAGAATCAGGTGTACCCAATAATGTTTTGGAACGATTGAACAACAAAGATGGAGAGAACTTGTCCCGCAACATGAAAGCCCGTTTCTACGCCACGTTAGAGCCGTTGAAAGGGTTGACATTCACCGGTTCATATTCTTATATTTACAGTGACAATGAGCAATGGTCAAAACCGGTCTTTATCGATCGATGGAACTTTCAGACAGACCAGATAACCAAAGCCGGTACCGGCCGTACATCCATAAACAATAAAACAACCCGCAGCACCCGTAACTTTATGGATATTGTAGGTCGTTACGAAAAAAGATTCTTCAACGACCGCCTGGATCTGAACGTCATGGTCGGTGCCAGCCAGGAGCAGTGGGAAGAAAGAACGAACCAAGCGACCAAATACGATCTGCTGGATCCTGCTCTGGATGTAATAGGCGGAGCTATTGGCGATGCATCTGCAGGTGGTACCAGAAAAGGCTGGGCGATGCGCTCTTACTTCGGACGTATCAACTTGGGATGGCTAGACCGATACCTGGTGGAATTTAACCTGCGTTCAGACGGTTCGTCCCGTTTCCATCCCGATAAACGTTGGGGGTATTTCCCCTCCGGCTCTGCGGCTTGGCGTATCAGTGAAGAAGCATTCATGAAAGATATCGACTGGATGAGTAACCTGAAACTGAGACTCTCCTACGGTTCTCTTGGAAACAATGCGGTAGGAAACTACGATGCTATATCAGCGTATGAAAAAGCGAACTATATTTTAGGTAGCGGGGTTAACATGGGACTGTCGCAAGGACGTATCGCCAACACCAGCCTGACTTGGGAGAGTACCTATGTAGCTAACCTCGGTGTGGATTTCGGTGTACTCAACAACCGCCTGACCGGTACGATCGATGTATTCAACAAACGGACGGCGAACATTTTGATCAACCTGCCTGCTCCGGCTGTTCACGGAGAAGCGGATGTACCGAAAAAGAATAGTGCTGAGGTCGTAAATAAAGGATTTGAATTAACACTGGGTTGGCAGGATCAGATCAATGATTTCTCTTACTACGTGAACGGTAACTTCACCTATATAAAAAATGAAGTGACCGATTATGGCGATACCAAATACGACGGTAACAAGATTATTCAGGAAGGATTGCCTATCAATACACTTTTCCTGATACCGACCGCCGGTATAATCCAGGATAAGAATGACCTGGAAAAGGTGAATGCCATGCTGAAAGCCGAAGAAGAACGCGCTGCTGCAGCAGGCGAAAAACCGCGCACGGTTTTTCATCAGGGTACTCCGGGCTTAGGCGACATCCTTTATATCGATACAAATGGTGACGGCGTTATCAATACCGACGACCGTGTGACTTACGGGCACGGGAGCAGTGCACCGGTGACGTTCGGTCTGGATGCCGGTATCAGTTGGAAAGGCATCGATTTCTCTTTTCTTCTTCAGGGAATGGCTGGTATGAAAACCGTTTATCAGGGACAAGAGTGGAGAACAAATGTAAATACCGGGAATATGCTTTCTAAAGAGATTACAGACGGACGCTGGCATGAAGGCCTGCTGGATGCAAACGGACTTATAACTACTCCCGCCAAATATCCTCGATTGCTGGAACAGACAAATAAAATCAATTCGGATACCCAAAGTGACTTTTGGCTGGTTTCGCAGGATTACCTGAGAGTAAAGAACATACAATTAGGATACACCTTCCCGAAAGCATGGGTAAACAAGATCTATCTGGATCGTCTGCGTCTGTATTGCAGTCTGGAAAACTTCTTTACGATTACCGATTACCCGGGATTGGATCCCGAATCGGGTTGGGGATATCCAGCCATGAAACAGGCATCATTTGGTATAAACGTTACATTTTAATAGTTTAAATAAAACGATAATAATATGAAATTCAATTATAAAATAATAGTTGCAGGTGTATTATCGGCATCATCACTGACCTCCTGCTACGATTTGGACCTATACCCTCACGACGAAGTGAGTACCGGCGTTTTCTGGAAAACGGAAGAACATGCCAAACAGGCGATGATGGGTGTTTACGATTGCATGAAAGCCAAGGCGACTGCACCGGGAGTTGCTAAATTCGGCGATATTTACCTGATGGATGCTTTGACGGATATGGCTGCAGCTAATCCGTTGGTTGCACTCCAAAACGGAACATCCAACAACCGTACGGCAACTTATAAGAATAAATGGTCCAATATGTATGATGGCATTGCCAAAGCTAACCATATGCTTCAGAATTTGCCTAATATAGAGATGTCGGAAGAAAAGCTACAAGGCTTCCAGGCTGAAGCCCGCTTTATGCGCGCCTTCTTCTATTTCCATTTACTGGATTTTTACGGTGGTGTACCCATCTATGACGAATCGTGGATATTGTCGGAAGTATACGACCAGATGAAAGAGCCGCGTTCGACGGCAGAACAGGTGGCTGAATTTATCCGGAAAGACCTTGATTTTGCAGAAGAACATTTGCCTTATAGTTGGGATGACGCCAATTACGGACGAGCCACAAAAGCGGCAGCAGTCGCATTACGCGGGAAAATGCACTTATACATGAAGCAATACGACACGGCTAAAAAAGATTTCGAGAAACTGGTGAACAATAAATCACAATATGGTTGCGACCTGCATCCGGATTATGCCGAAATGTTTAAACCCGATACAGATGAAAATAAAGAAATGATTTTCTTCATTTCCAACAGCGGTGGTGTCGGAGATGCCAATGACGGTTTGAGCATGGCTTTCTATCACGGTTCGAGAAGTACCTTCGGCAGCGGATGGTCAACCTCTACCCTATTACCTGATTTCGTCGATGCCTATGAAATGAAAGATGGAAAAAAATTCAACTGGGATGATTATATTCCGGGATATACCAAAATGACTCCGGCACAAAGACGTCAGGCAATGGGGTGCAAACAGAAAAACGGAAAGGTGACGGAGTATCCGGAATTGCTGGCAAAAATCGAAGCAGCCTATGAAGATCGCGATCCCCGACTGAAACAAACAATAATCGCTCCTTACGATTCTATTTTAGGCTGGCTGAATAATAAGGAACATTGGATGCAACATGTTATCTTTGCAGATGCAACCGGTCCGACAGCGACAAACGGTTATGTGCAACAGGGTACATCCCGTTGGTATCATCTGCGTAAATTCGTGCCGGAAGGCGACTGGGGCGGACAGATCATGAGCCGTGAAAACACGCCTGTCAATTTACCTTTGATCCGTTATGCGGATGTACTGTTGATGTTGGCCGAATGCCATAATGAACTGGGTAATATAGATGAAGCGGTTAAATATATCAATATGGTAAGAGCTCGTCCTTCTACGAATATGCCGGGTCTGAACAGCGGACCGCAATGGCTGGAAGCCCGAACAAAAGATGAGGTTTTCAAGCGTATCGTACATGAACGTGGCGTCGAGTTTGCCGTGGAAGGACTACGTTACAGCGACCTGCGCCGTTGGCGTCTGGCTGAAACGTATTGCACATTCCAAAAAACAGATATGCATGGGGCTAAACGCCATGATGTGAAATTCACGGAACGTGATTATCTATGGCCGATACCCGGAACTGAAATTGAAATGAACGACAAACTGACCCAGAACCCGGGATGGGAATAAGGTGAAGTTTTCATGTATCTATTTTTAACTTAATTTTTTGTCAAGCGTTCCCGGGAGATTTTTCCTTCCGGGACGCTTTATTCAAAATTTAATACGATGAGAAATATACTATTGTTGTTTTTAGGCTTGTTCTTTGTTCAGGCACATGCTACGACTAAAGAAGAAGCATTGCATAAAATCCGTTTGTTTTATGCGGAAAAACCATATAAACAAACTAATGTACCGGCAGACTCCGTCAAAATGTATAGGACACTGCTGGACGAAAATGGTATATTCAAAGATTTACTCTCTTCAGAAATACTAATCAATAAAAATAACTATGCTACAGTAACAGGAAAACAACCTTTTATATCTGCCGTAACAAAACAGGCGTTTAACCGTATTTGGATGATAGCGGAAACCTACCGAAACAAAAAAATAGCTGAAGAAGATCCAGTAGTGAAGACGCTTTTTAAATCAATTCTACATTATGGGTTATTGGAAAATAACAGACTGAATATATCTTCCAGATGGCATACCTCTTGCTTTGCTATCCCTACAGCAACCACTCATATTTATTTCGCTTTATTTGATATTATGCTCCGTATTGAAAATGGAGAGCTGAAAGATCAGTTATTTACAGACGGTCACAAAATATTGGGAGAAGTCTCCCGCCAATGCTGGACTGTCCCGGCACGTATGGACGAAACAGATGATAATGTAATAAGTGTAGACCGTTTCAGAAAACATGTCTGGTGGGTAGGAGGTAATGCAACCGGCTACCGTCCGTTATTGCAGACAGCGGCACAACTCTCTTCATGCCAAATGGCTGATGTTGTAGCCGAAGTAGCTGTCCGTTCCATTTCTTCCGTATCTCAGACCACAATTCAGGAAGATTTCTGGCAAGAGGGAATTACAGCCGACGGAGCTGGCTGGGGGCATGGTATGCAATGTCTTGTCTGGGGATATCCCATCCACGGAACGATGGGGTCACTTCGTATACTGGAAGCGATGAAAGACTATCCTTTACCGATTGAATTGAAACAAGAACAAATGTCTGTTTTGCTGGATTATCTGCGTGGCTCATCTTTTTACTACTATAAAGGATATATACCTCCGGTAGTAGACCGCGGCAATATGAACCGTTTGGAAAGACCTTACCCTGGACGGACCGGAAATAAAGAGAGTAATTATCGGTATAAAATTCCATCTGTAGGAATGGCTCAAATGCTGACTGAACATTTTTCCGATAAATTAACCTCTGACATGTACAATGAGTGTCATCAGTTTCTTGAAGAGGCAGAACATTATCGGATTGCCATGAAAGGAGAATGGAATAAGTATTATTCAGGTTCCCGTTACTTTTTTAATAATGACGATATAATTAAAAAGACAGATAAATATTATGTGTTGGTAAATATGGCATCCAATCGGGTGAGCGGTCTGGAGAGTGCCAAATCGATGGCTGCATCTTTCAATATCTTTACTTGTGACGGCACAACTCTGTTTTTCCGGGAAGGGAACGAGTATCAACGTGTGCTGGGAGCCTTTAATTTGCGAACCTGGCCGGGAACAACTTCACGCTTATCGCCGGAACCATTAGTCCCGATTGAAAACTGGAACGGTTACAACAGTCGATATCCATTTGCTGCCGGTGCTACCAACGGTGGTAATTCTTTTGTCGGAGGTTTTATTTTCGAAAAGAATGATCGACGTTGGCAAAAAAATAATAAACCTTATAGCCCGGAAGAAGATCCTAATCCATCTGCTTTCGGGGTAAAAGCATACAAAAGCTATTTCATGTTTGACGATCTTTTTTTAGCGATGGGATGTGGCATAGAAAATAAAATGCCTCACCAAAAAGGAGACATTGTCACAACGATTGATCAAACAGCCTTGAACTCTGATTTTACCAATGGCTCTCTTGTCTTAAATAATGGTTTTTATTATAAAGTGTTAGATCAATATACGAAAGGTAGAGTCGTAGTAAAACATGAAAAAAGAAAAACAGACTGGCAATCAATGTGTATTGAAAACAAATTACCGGAAACAGAAGAAGAAATATTTCATATGTATATTAATCATGGACAAGATATCGAAGATGCCTCTTATGCTTATACGGTTTCATGCAGCGAAGCATCCGTCTATCAGACACCGCATGTATTGTCAAATACTAAAGAGGTTCAAGCTGCAGAGAGTTACGACGGGCGTAAAATAGGAATGATTTTTTATAAAGGAGCGAGAACTGTCGAAAGTTCGAAGGGCTCCTTTAAAGCTTCATCTCCGTGTGCTCTACTGATAGAATTTGCAGATAATAACAAAGTTTCCATATCAGTGACAGATGCCTTGATGGATTCGCAAATTCAGGATATCTTTATCGAAACATCTATCCCTTTAAAAGGGAAAAATGTCAATAAATTGTCAGAAGATACTTATCAGGTCCGTATACCTATGAAAACAGGGCGCTACACAGGGGCACCGGTTTGTTTGGATGTTGACTTGCAAAGAAGCGAAAAATATAGTTATATCAATCTCAAATAAATAAAACATAAATCAGATGAAAACATCATTTATCTCATACACTTTGGCCTTGGCTTCCGCATGCCCCGCTCCGGCTATAGCCAAAGGCCTTCGTAATGATAAAACCAATGTGTTAATCATTATGACAGATGAACATAATTTACGTACATTGGGTTGCTACCGCGACCTGATGTCGAAAGACCAGGCAGAAATCTGGGGACCGGGCAATGTCGTGGAGACGCCTCATCTGGACGCTTTAGCTGCCAAAGGAGTTATCGCATTATCAGCTTATGCCGCATCGCCGATCAGCGCCCCTACTCGTTCCTGCTTCCAGACCGGGCTGTTTTCACACAATACCGGCGTGCCCACAAACGACCAGGTGATGAAGCGCGACCTGGAAACATTTGCAGAAGCATTGGGCAATGAAGGTTACAGCACAGGTTATATCGGCAAATGGCATTTGGACGGTGACGGCCGGCCACAATGGGCTCCGAAAGACAAATTCGGATGGCAAGACAACCGCTACATGTTTAACCGCGGCCACTGGAAGAAGCTTGAAAAGACCACCGACGGCGCCCGGGTGGGAGCTGTTTCTCCCAAAGGCATCCCATCATACGAGGTAGACGGAGCCGATGAAAAAAGTTTTACCACCGACTTCCTCTGCGACCGGGCTATCGAGTTCATGCAAGCCAACAAAGAAAAGCCTTTCTGCTGCATGGTCAGCATCCCTGACCCGCACGGTCCAAATACGGTTCGCAAACCTTACGACACTATGTATCAACATCTCAATTTTAAAGAGCCTTATACCTATAATGAACGGGGCGACCATGGGCAGAACGGATGGGAAAAGACCGAAGGCAGTTTCAACTCCCGCCAGATGCAACTTTATTTCGGAATGGTTAAATGTATAGACGATAATCTTGGAAAGCTGGTACATTTCCTGAAAGAAGAGGGATTATATGAAAATACCCTTATTATCTTTACCTCCGACCACGGCGATCTATGCGGAGAACATCATCGCCATAATAAATCCGTACCCTACGAAATGTCGGCCCGTGTCCCGTTTGTCATGCACTGTCCGCAACTGATCGATAAAAAAATAGTAGACAAGACGGCTTTTTCTTCCGTCGACTTCAAACCGACCCTCCTGGGCCTGTTAAATGTAAAAGCGAAAAAGTCTTCCGAAGGCTCCGATAAAAGTGCTTATCTGTTGGGCAAAAAGATACCGGAGAAGAAGAATGTCGTGTTCATGCGTTCCGCCACCAGGCCGGGAGCATTTGAAGCCGGTGGAGATACAACCCGCAGAATGTCTTGGGTAGCGGCTGTCACTCCCCGTTATAAATTGATTCATACGCCCAATGAAGGAGAAGTGCCTTGGTTGATAGACCTGAAAAAAGATCCGAATGAACTGCGAAATTTCTATAATGACCCGGCTTATGCCAAAATAATCCGCCGCCTGTCCGGCGATTTACTGGAATACGGGCGGTCGACAGATGATAAAATGATTGTCCGGACTAAAATAGAGAAAGAACTGGCCGCTAAAATGAAATAATATAATTTGCATATAGGATGAGGCAAAAAAATATCAGTTTGTTAAGTGTTTGTTTAAGTAGTTTATTGACAGGTTGCGGCGTTTCTCCGCAACCTGTACCCGAACACCCGAATGTGATTTATGTCTTTCCCGACCAGATGCGTAACCATGCGATGGGGTTCTGGGACGAGCCGGGATTCAGAGAGAAGGTCGCCTTTAGAGCCGACCCAGTCTATACGCCGAACCTGAACGCGTTTGCAAGGGAGGCACTGGTGCTGACTTCGGCGGTGAGCAACTGCCCGCTCAGCAGTCCGCATCGTGGATCGTTGCTGACAGGGATGTATCCTAACAGGAGCGGAGTGCCGGTCAACTGTAATGCCGACCGTCCGCTCAGTTCACTGCGCCGGGATGTGGATTGCATCAGTGATGTATTCAGCCTGGCAGGTTATAACTGTGCCTATTTCGGGAAATTGCATGTCGATCATCCGACACCCAACGATCCTGAGAATCCGGGGCACTATGTCGAAGCACGCGTCCCGGCCTGGGATGCTTATACGCCGCCTGAAAGGAGGCACCGATTCGACTACTGGTATTCGTACGGTACCTTCGACAAACACAAGTCGCCCCATTATTGGGACACACAGGGAAAACGCCACGAGGTGAAAGAATGGTCACCCAAGCATGAAGCCGACAAGGTAATCGACTATCTGCGTAATGTGGGGAATGTGAGAGATACAAAAAAACCTTTCTTTATGATGGTCAGCTTTAATCCGCCTCACAGCCCGTACAACTCGCTGGAATGTTGCATGGAGGAGGATTACAACCTGTATAAAGACAAACCGATAGACAGCCTGTTGGTACGCCCCAATGCCGACCGGAAGATGAAAAAAGCGTCGTGTACCCCCTATTATTTCGCTTCAGTAACAGGTGTCGACCGCGAATTCGGACGTATCCTTGCCGAACTAAAATGGCAGGGGTTGGATAAAAATACGATCGTCGTTTTCTCGTCCGACCACGGCGAAACAATGTGCAGTCAGGGGGTGGACGATGCGAAAAACTCGCCTTATGCCGAAAGCATGAATGTTCCTTTCCTGATCCGCTATCCGGGACATATCGCTCCACGCACTGACGACCTGTTATTGTCTACGCCCGATATCATGCCGACGCTGCTGGGACTGTGCGGCCTGAAGATACCACAAACGGTACAAGGTACAGGTTATGCCGGTCTGTTTACCGGACAGATACCGCAGATGAAGCGTCCGGAAGGGGCACTCTATATTAAAAACATAGACGGGGAAAAGGATGTCGAAGGGAAAGTGATTTCATATTTTCCCCTGTCGAGAGGCATCAAGACGGAACGTTATACCCTGGCGCTTACACTGAACAAAGAAAGTCGGAAATTAAAAGAGGTTCTTTTGTATGACGACAAAAACGACCCGTACCAGATGAACCCGCTTAAAGTGGAAGATGCGCCGGAGACTTTTAATACACTCTGCTCTCAAATGGCCCGCTTGCTGAAACAGGCGGATGATCCCTGGTATAAAGAAAAAATATTAAGTAATTATATTCCTTATCAGTAATGTATATAAAACTAAAATATGTAATTGGATTAGCAAGTATTGTTTGCCTGACCTCTTGCCGGCAAACAGAAAACAAGCCATCTTTTATTGAAGAAAATATATCGTTTGCACAGGAACAGTTGGGAAAAGCCATCAATGTGATAGAAGCCAGTGGGAAACCTCTGAATCCGGTCACATTGAAAAAAGACAGTACAATCCATTATTGCTCTTACGGCGATTGGCGAAGCGGTTTCTTTCCGGGTACAATCTGGTATTTATATGAATTGACAGGAGACGAGACCTACTTGCCTCTGGCTCGTAAATACACAAAAGCGATAGAGAAAGCCAAGACGCTGACTTCACACCACGATATCGGGTTTATAGTGAATTGCAGCTTCGGCAACGGTTTCCGCCTGACTGGCGATACGGCTTATAAAAGTGTGATGATAGAGGCGGCAAAGTCGCTCTCAACCCGCTTCCGCCCTGCCGTAGGCGCTATTCAGAGTTGGAATGTGAACCGCGGATGGCAGGGAAAACGTAACTGGGAATGCCCGGTGATTATAGACAATATGATGAATCTGGAGTTGCTTTTCGAAGCAACGAAGTTATCAGGTGATTCTTCGTTTTATAAAATCGCGGTATCGCATGCCGACCGTACGCTCGCTGAACAGTTTCGTCCGGATGGCAGCTGCTATCATGTGGTGGACTACAGTCTCGAAGACGGTTCCGTACGCCATCGCCATACGGCTCAGGGATATTCCCACGAATCTGTCTGGTCGCGGGGACAAGCATGGGCTATCTATGGTTTTACGATGTGCTACCGGGAAACCGGAGACAAAAGATACTTGAATCAGGCAATCAAGACATTCAATTGCATAATACATCATGATAATCTACCTGTCGACCTGATTCCTTACTGGGACATGGATGCCCCAGGCATACCTAACGAACCACGCGACGCCTCTTCGGCTAGCTGCATGGCAGCAGCCTTGTATGAAATCAGCACATACGATATCCCGAAAGCTGCTTCCTATAAAGCATATGCCGACCGGATTATGATGCATCTTTCATCTCCGGCCTATCGTGCAGCACCCGGTACGAACGGTAATTTCCTGTTGATGCATAGCGTTGGCAGCATCCCTCACAATAATGAAATAGACGTGCCGCTTAATTACGCCGATTATTATTTCATGGAAGCATTGAAACGTAAAAAAGATTTGGAACACTTATAAAAAATATTTAATTATGAAATGTATACGCAAAATATGCAGTTCTGCCTTTCTGGCATGCTGTTTATTGGCTAGTGGAGTAAATGCCCAACAATACAATTGGGAAACTCCTCCCTATGCCGAAGATTATGCTTTTATAACCAATGACGGGGCTTGGTGCTGGTTTTCAGATCCACGGGCAATTTATATCGATAATAAAATGTTCGGTGGTTTTGTCGATAAAGAGGGAAGTATATGGGCTTTCAGCTACGATCCCACTACACAGGAAAAACAACAATGCAAACTGATGGATAAACTCGATTATGACGATCATGCCAATCCTTCTGTCATGACACTTCCGGATAAACGGATCGCGATATTCTTCTCGGCTCACGGAGGAACAAAAAATTCTCCCATCTATTACGCTGTTTCAAAAAATCCGGCTGATATTTCCGCATGGAATAAATTACAGGAAGTCGATCCAAAGATGGAAGGCAATCTGGGAGTTTGTTATTCAAATCCATTTATGCTATCGGATGAAAACAATAAGACGTATGTGTTTTTCCGCGGAAGAAATTTCAAACCTAACTTTATAACAACGAATGATTTTAAGAATTGGAGCGATCCGATTACCTTGGTTGTGAATGATTCCATCTATGGAAAAGGCGGCCGCCCTTATATGAAAGCCGCCAGCAATAACAAGAATAAGATATTTTTTGCATTCACAGATGCACATCCTCGTGACAGGGCTACTAATTCCATCTATTTTATGATGTATAAAGACGGTAAATTATGCGGAGCCGACGGACGCGTCATCTCCGACAAAATACAGCCGGTTAGTCCCAGCATGACGGATAAAGTTTATGATGCGACAAAAACATTTGATAAAGCCTGGATATGGGATGTGGCTTTCGATAAAGAAGAAAATCCCGTACTGGTTTATGCTCGTTTTAGCCAGATCGACGGGGCTCATTCGTATTGGTACGCCCGATGGAACGGAACAAAATGGGAAAATCATCTAATTACGAAAGCCGGACCCTGGTTCCAGCGTAACGATTATAATAACAAAAGTAATATCGAACGCGAAAACAATTACTCCGGCGGGGTATATCTGGATCATAATAATCCCACAATAGTGTACACTTCCCGACCTATCAACAACGTGTTTGAAATTGAAAGATGGACTTTTACGGATGGAAAGGATAAATGGAAAACCGAAGCGGTTACACAAGACTCGGAACGGGATAATGTTCGTCCCTTTGTTGTTCGTAATTACCCGGATGATCAACCGAATGTATTATGGATGTATAATTATAAATATCCGGGCTTCAAGTCTTACGACTGTGCCATTCGCATAAATCAAAAAGCGAAGGGATATGATAATAGCTTGAAAAAAGAGGCTATCAAAGAAGTGGCAGCTAAAGTGGCAGACTGGCAGCTCCGCGATTACGAAACGGCTCCGTTCAGTAGCGGTGTGGCCCGTGGATGGAGAAACGGAGTGTTGTATAACGGCATGTTCGACTGGGCCGAATTGAGTGGAGAAAATAAATATTTCAAATATCTGGAGAAAGTATTTACCAAAGAATACTGGCAGGTCGGCAATCGTATGTATAATGCAGATGATATTTGTGTAGGCCAGGCATATCTGGATATGTATGCCAAATATAAGAAAGAACATATGCTGACTCCGACTTTGGCACGTGCCGAATGGGTTATCAGCCACGAGCCGGAAAAGAATATCGATATAACCAAAGGTAAAAGCGACCGTTGGTGGTGGTGCGATGCCTTGTATATGGCTCCGGCCGTTTATTCACGTTTATATGCTATAACCGGAAATAAAGCGTTTATGAAATTTGCTGATAAAGAATTTAAAGCAACATACGATCATTTGTACGATAAAGAAGAGAAATTGTTTTATCGAGATGGCAAATACTTTGATAAAAAAGAGGCTAACGGGAAAAAAGTGTTTTGGGGACGAGGAAACGGCTGGGTAATGGGAGGTCTTGCCGAAATGTTGAAAACCCTTCCGGAAAAAGACAAGAAATATCGTCCTTATTATCTGGATCTTTTCCGGGAAATGAGTGAAAGAGTCGCAGAACTTCAGTGTAAAGACGGGTTCTGGAGAGCCAGCATGCTGGATCCGGAGACTTATCCGGATCCAGAAACAAGTAGCACCGGTTTATTTGTTTATGCATTAGCATACGGTATTAACCAAGGTTATTTGCCCAAAGACAGATTTTTACCGGTGGTAACAAAAGGATGGCAGGCTCTTGTCGCTTCTGTAGACACTGAAGGAAAAGTTTGTTGGGTTCAACCGGTTGGGCAAGCACCAAAACGAATTGAGAAAAGAATGACACAAGTCTACGGAACCGGAGGCTTTTTAATGGCAGCCTGCGAAATGTATAAATTGGCTGAGTAATTCTTTATTGAACAAAAATAAAATATGAACCATGAAATATATTTGTTGTTGTTTCGTATTAGTTTATTGTTTGCTACTGTGTCCCGCAACGGTTACCGCCGGCGATACAACCTCTTTGAGGGAACTGGTGGTGCCTATCTCTCCGGATAAATGGAAGCGTCCGGCTCCCAAAGGTACTTTTTCGGACGAAATGAGATATATGTTGAGGTTAAACAACCGGTATACATTGAATAAATGGTATAAAGAAATAAAGCACTTTCAGGATCAGATAGGAGAATATTTCGACTTCGGGGGGAAGACGGAGCATTTCATACGCCCGGCGGCTCATCATGCTCTTACATTGGGGATATGCCTGAAAACGGGAGTTTACGACCCGTCGGTTTCATACGTATCCGAACAGGAGGCTACGAAAACGACAGTTCAACTGATCCGTTCGATCGCTTACCGGCATAAAGCGAATATCGGTAGGGAAGGTTGGGGAGACCAATGGCAAAGTGCCTTGTGGGCAGCACGGGCTGCACATGCGGCTTGGATCCTATGGGACGAATTGTCGGCTTCGGATCAGGAGTTGGTTTGCCGGATGACAGTACATGAGGCGGACCGCTTCCTCGACTACAAGGTGCCTTATTATCGGGATCTGGCAGGAAATATACTCTCGGAAGGGGATACTAAAGCCGAAGAAAACGGATGGAACTCGAATATCCTGGCTGTTGCCACGGTGATGATGCCCGGGCACAGCCATTACAAGGGGTGGATGCGGAAGTTGGTCGAATTACAACTTTCTGCTTATGCCATGCCCGAAGATACCCGGAAAGCAATCGCGGTGGATGGCATGGTACTGAACAAGGTACTGAACGGTAGCAACATGAACTCTGAAGGGACAGTAATCAACCACAAGATCATGCATCCGGATTATATGTCGGCATTCATGTTGAATACGATCAACGCATGGACATATGAACTGGCCGGAAAGGAATGCCTGCAATCTTCTTTATATAATGGAGATGTGGTTTACTATGCTCTTTCGGAGCGACCGTTTAACGGAAAGACCATGTATCAGAAGACTGCCGACGAGAAGGCTTCTTCCCTGATTTATTTCCCGGAAGGAAACGACTGGGGCGGAAAAAGACAGGCCAATTATTGGTTGATGGATGTAATGGCCGACGTGTACGGCTGGGATCGCGGAGCGGAAGTGAAAGCGCAGGAATGGGCTGAAGCCCGTAACAAGGAAATGATCTTCATGCTCAATCGGGATACGACCGGACAGTATTATCAGGATAAGAAAGAAGATACGTTCCCTTCCCGTGAAGAGTGGTTCGGCGCACATATCGCCTGGGGATATTTGGGTTGGTGGTTGAATAAGTAACATTATGCTATATACTATGAAGTACAAAATAACAAACAATTGGGGTATCCTGGTTGGTACTCCGTTTCTCCTTGGAGCTTGTACGGCTGAAAAGAAAGAAGCTCCGCGTCCGAACGTTGTATTTATCTGCGTGGACGACTTGCGGCACGAACTGGGGAGCTACGGCTCCGTCGTCAAGACCCCCCACATGGATAAGCTGGCATCCGAAGGGAGCCTTTTCTTCAATCATTATACTCAGATCCCGACCAGCGGAGCATCGAGGGCGAGTATGCTGACCGGCATGTTGCCACGGGACAAATCGGACCTGACAAACGAGGCTTGCCATATCCGCCTGTCGGACAAGCCGGAAGGCGAACATCCCGAAACGATGTTTCATCATCTGAAACGTAACGGCTATTATACGGTAGGCATAGGCAAGATCAGCCATGCAGCGGACGGGATGTTGTATGCCTACAACGATCCGGTGGGCACAAAACCGGAACTACCCTACAGCTGGGATGAGATGCTTTTCGATGCCGGACAGTGGAAGACCGGATGGAATGCCTTTTTCGGCTATTCGAACGGCACGAACCGGCAAAGCGAAAAAAGGCAGGTGAAACCTTACGAATGTGCCGACATCCCGGACGAAGGCTTGCCCGACGGACTGACAGCTAATCTGGCTGTCGGCAAACTGAAGGAACTGGCAGGGAAAGGAGAGCCTTTCTGTCTGGCGGTAGGATTCTTCAAGCCTCACTTGCCGTTCACGGCTCCAAAGAAATATTGGGATATGTATGACGAAGAGGCCATCCCTTTGTCGCCTACGCCGGATATTCCGGAAGGGTGCCATTTGTCTACGTTGTTGAATAGCGGAGAGTTCAACGGGTATGAGCTGGGAGAAGAGAAGGCATCGCTGGAGAAAAGGCTTTCCGACTCGTATGCTCGTAAAGTCCGTCACGCTTATTTTGCTTGTGTCAGCTATGTGGATGCCCAGATCGGCAAAGTGCTGGATGCATTGGAGGAGTCGGGCCTGGCCGATAATACGGTCGTTATCTTGTGGGGCGATCATGGCTGGCAACTGGGTGACTACCGGGTGTGGGGCAAACATACGCTGCATGATGTTTCGCTGAGCAGTGCACTCATCGTTAAAGCCCCGGGGGCGAAACAGGGCGTTGAGAACAGGCGGATCGTCAGTTCAGTGGACATCTATCCGACATTGATGGAACTTTGCGGTGTGGATTGTCCGGAGGGGCTGGATGGCCGCAGCTTCGTAAAACAGCTGACATCGCCTGAAGATGCGGACTGGGAAGATATTGCTTACAGTTATTTCGGGAATGGCATCAGCGTAAGGACTCCTCGCTTCCGCCTGAGTCGTTATATCGGGAAAAAGGATACGATCATGGAACTGTATGAATATGACAAGGATATCTTCGAGCGCAAAAATATTCTGACGGAAAAACCGGATATCATGAAAGAACTACTCCCGATACTTGCAAAAGGGAATCGGTTTGTTAATTAAGAATAATCATCACCTTCCCTTCTACGCAAACCTTTGCGTAGCTTTTTCAGACAAAATCAGCCTCCAATAATATATTTCATTATTTTTGGGGGCTGTTCCTTTCTATCTGGGAATAAAAAACGATGACAGACTTTTGCTATACAATAATAATATAAGAAAACATGAAAAACTCAAGAAGAAGTTTCTTTAAACAGGGATTAGCAGGCGCAGTTGCATTGGGTACCGCCTCTATCTCCCGCCCCGTGGCAGCGATCCCTACAGAAACAAATGCACGCGCTGCGAAACGTATCGTCCTGATCTCGCTTGACGGAATCTGTGTTGAAGGATACCTGAAAGCAAAAACTCCAAACCTGGATAAATTAATGGCAGAAGGCTCCCTTTCTCTTGATACACGCGTGGTCATGCCTTCGGTAACGCTGCCAAACTGGACCAGTCATCTGACCGGAAGCGGCCCTGAACAGCACGGCGTAGTGGATAATAGCTGGGAAATCTCTAAATTCACATTGCCTGCAATCGAAAAAGACAGCGCAGGTTACTACCCTTCTGTCTTTAAGGTACTGAAAGATGCCATCCCACAAATGAAAACAGCCTTTTATTACAACTGGATCAACCTTTTTTATCCGTATAACAAACAATATCTGGATGAAGTAAGTTATCTGGAAAAGGATGCCTATGTTCCGAATTACGAAAAAGCATTTTCTTTCCTGAAAGCCAACCGGACAGATCCAACACTGGTTTTCCTCTATTCCGTCCATACCGACCATGCCGGCCATAAATACAAATGGATGTCACCCGAATATATCCGCTCCATTGAAGAAGCCGACGTAGAAATCGGACGGTTCATCGAGAAAATAAAACAGGAAGGATTATACAAAGATACCCATTTCATGTTCCTTACAGACCACGGCGGCATAAACTACGGACACGGCGGAGTAAGTACCGATGAAATGATCGTTCCCTGGGGAATCACTGGTCCGGGTATCAAAAAAGAATTCAAAATCACAGAACCCAATAACACAGTAAACACCGCTGCGGTCATCCTGCATCTGTTCAAGGTAAAACAGCCTTTATCATGGACCGGAGAAGTGATACAGTCTATATTCAAATAAATCAGATAAAAGTACTATGACAACATTCAAAAGTTTTCTACTTCTTTTGTGCATAAGTTTTGCCTTTGGCATCAGCGCACAGGAAAAAGTAACACCGCGTGAAGTCCTGTCCCTGGATAAAGGCTGGAGTTTCCATCAGGGAGACATTCCCTACCCCGTTATCAAAGGGCACAATGCCACTTACCGGAACGCCAAAGCCGGATATGTAAGCGGGGCTGCCTCGCCGAACTACGACGATTCTTCCTGGCACATCGTAGACCTTCCGCACGATTGGGCAATTGAAGGAAACGTCGATCCGGAAGCCAACCTCTCGCAAGGATACTATAACCGTGGTTTCGGCTGGTACCGCCGTAAATTCAAACTGTCTCCCGAAGATAAAGGGAAACATCTGGAAATACAGTTTGACGGTATCGCCACGCATGCAACGATTTGGGTGAACGGAACCGTACTGCATCGCAACTGGTGCGGCTATACGTCCATGTATATCGACATCACGCCCTACGCCACTTATGGTGACGATGTAAATACGATTGCCGTACGTGTAGATGCGGATGCCCAGGAAGGCTGGTGGTATGAAGGAGCCGGCATTTACCGCCATACCTGGTTGGTAAAACGTTCGCCGCTGCATATCATCACCGACGGTGTATTCGCCAATCCTGTCAAAAAAACCGAAAGCCAGTGGGAAATACCTGTAGAGGTTTCCTTATATAACGCAGGCAAACAGCCGGCCAATAGCGAGGTAGAAGTTTCCTTGTTTGCTCCCGATGGCAAGTCAATCACGACACAAAGCCAAAAACTCTCTGTCGGAGCATTGGGAGAAGGAATCGCCAGCCTGTCAATGACAGTTTCAGACCCTCAACTCTGGTCACCGGACAGTCCCGCCCTTTATAAAGTCAAAACAGTGGTCAAACAGAACGGTGCTGTAACGGACGAAGCTGAAACCAGATGCGGTTTCCGGACTATCCGTTTCGATAACAATACCGGTTTCTGGCTGAATGGGGAGAACATCAAGATAAAAGGCGTCTGTAACCATCAGGACCACGCCGGAGTGGGCGTAGCCGTGCCTGATGCCTTATGGGAGTTCCGCCTCCGCAAACTGAAAGAAATGGGTGTCAATGCCTATCGGGTTGCTCACAATCCGGCTGCCAAAGAGTTTATGGCAGCCTGCGACAGTATGGGGATTATGGTACTGGATGAAAACAGGTTGTTCAATACTTCACCCGAATATGTACGCCAACTGGAATGGCTGGTCCGTCGCGACCGTAACTGCCCGAGCGTAATCCTTTGGTCGGTATTCAATGAAGAGCCGATGCAGGGAACTGAAAACGGGTACGAAATGGTTCGCCGCATGTACGACGTCGTTAAGAAGATGGACCCGACACGCCCCATAACAGCCGCTATGAACGGAGGATTCTTCTCCGAATACAATGTATCGCAAGCCGTAGATGTAGGTGGGTTCAATTATCAGATCGAAAGCTACGACCGTTTCCACGAAGAAAATCCGAACCTGCCCCTGACCAGCTCAGAAGACGGCTCCGCCTTTATGATCCGGGGTGAATATGTAACGGACAGATCGAAAAACCTGATGGATTCATACGATACACAATGCGCCGACTGGGGTGCAACCCACCGCAGAGCCTGGAAAGCTGTGGCAGAGCGTCCTTGGATGGCCGGTTGTTTCTACTGGACTGGGTTCGATTATCATGGCGAACCGACTCCGTTCAGATGGCCTTCCGTCAGCTCTTTCTTCGGTATCATGGACTTATGCGGATTCCCCAAAATGGCTTATTACCTGCATCAGGCACAATGGGTAAAAGATAAACCCGTCCTGGAACTGGTTCCCCATTGGAACTGGCCAGCCGATTCTATCGGAAAACCTATCAAAGTAATGGCTTTAAGCAATGCCGATAAGGTAAAACTATTGCTGAACGGCAAAGAAATCTCCGAACAGACGGTAGACCCGTACGAAATGAATACCTGGTCTGTCCCCTATAAACCGGGCAAACTGGAAGCGATCGGCTATAAAAACGGAAAGATCGTTTCACGCACGAAAGTGGAAACGACCAAAGAACCTGTCCAGGTTCGCCTGACACCCGACCGTAACAGCCTGGCAGGTGATGGCCGGGATGCTATGCCAATCACTGTAGAGGTAGTAGATTCCAAAGGCCGTCACGTACCGACAGCCAACAATATGATGGAATTCACCGTTACAGGACCTGCCGAAATCATCGGTCTGGGCAATGGAAATCCGAACTGCCACGAGCCTGAAAAGGGCAACAAACGCAGCCTGTTCTACGGCCTCGCACAAGTTATCATCCAGAGCAAGGAAGGTTCGGGTCCAATCACCCTGACAGCCTCAACTCCGGGACTGAAGCCGGCAACCATCACGATCAATGCCGATCAGGTAGCCCCTGTCCCATCCGTCGCACCAGAATTTCCACCGATGTTGCTGAACAGATGGGCAGCCTCTCCCCTTTCCACCGATAAACCCGACGCCACCCGCCAGATAGCCGACAACGACATGAACAGCTGGCAACCTATTTCAGGTGGCGATCTGATCAAATTGGAGAATGCCAATTTCGTTATTTTACATGCGACATTCAATCCTTACCAGGCCCATCGGGAAGAAGGCGGAAGCATCCTGTTCAAACAACTGACAGGAAAAGCTGAAATCTGGCTGAACGGCCAATTGATCGGCTCCAAAACGACAGATAAGGAAGAAGACTTCACCGTTGAATTCCCACCCGTAAAAGAGAGATGTGACCTGCGCGTTCTGCTGAACGGCACGACAGGCGAAGCCGTCGGTCTAAAAGGGAATGTAACAGTCCGGACAAAGCGGGCAACAAAATAGTAGCGACGCAGGACCCGAAGGGTTCAATTGTGAATATGAGGTTGTGCCAACGTTTTGACACAACCTCTACTGATAATAATCAGCTAAGAATTAAAAACACATCCCTTTTACATTATTCCCATCCCGGATTCTGAACCAATGACGGGCAACGTTTCAGCTCCTCCTGATAGATCGGCCAAAGGTAAGAACGCGGGGAACTGAATACACGTCCGTCATTCACAGCGATACGTTTCATCTTATATTTTTTATCACCAATCATAATCTTTCCATCCGGATCTTCTACAGGTTTCATTCCATGAGAAAAACGCTGGGTTTTAGCATAAGGCCAGCTATCGGCATCCCTATAGCTATTTTCCTGAGCCAGTTGTTCCGTATCATCCGGTTCCATATACAAACGGGCTGTCCAATAACGATCATTTTCATAAAAGAATTCTACACGGCGTTCGCGCTGGATATAACTATTCATCAACTTCTTATCCGTCTTTGTAGCCGGAGGCATCGGAGCCATAAATGAACGGGCACGTACCTCATTTATCATTTTATAAATCTCCTCATTCGGACCATTTAGCTCATTCACAGCTTCACAATAGATATAAATAAATGCCGGAAGCCTCCAGATTGCCGGACCGTTGATAGTATGTCCGCCGTGTCCTCTTGTCCAACCATCTTTATAAAACTTACGCAGATAATATCCCGTATGGGAAGCCTGATCCAGGTAACTGCCACTCACGGCATCATCTCCGGATGCCGTATTCAGTTGCTGGCCGGCATACCAAGAACCATGATAACGGATATCACGATACAAACGCGGATCGCGACGGATACCTTCATATGGATTTTCATCATCATAACCGTCAGCTTTTGCCCGATCGGCATAAATAGGATAACCATATCCGTCCGGTCCTATATATTCATATTCATCTACTTGTTCCTGCAATGGCCGCTGGCGGGCATGCCCACCTTGACTCGGAGGCAGGATATCACCGGACCAACCGGTATCTTTATCCTTAGTTACAAACCATACCCATTCACTCATAATCGCATCCATTTCAAAATTCATACGCCATAAACGTTGCTGAACTTTTTCGTTATTCGTATTGGATTTACCATCGATATCTTTAAAATCGCTCGCATCATATTTAGTATACAACTGATACCGGTTCGAACCATCCTCTTTTTTAGCTTCAAGAACAGCTTTGGCTGCATCCCTTGCAGCTTCCCAACGTTTTAGGTCATAGCCATATTCACTTTTAAAGACACGGGTATCGTTCGGTAAAGAGCCTCCGTTCCACAGTGGAGTAGCCTGCATCCAACGCACAATCGCTTTCAATCCCAGGCAAGCGCCTTTATCAACACGACCAAAGTAATTTCCACCATTCGAGGCATCCACGCGGGCCAGTGCCTCATCGGCATCCGCACAGATCTTATCTGCAATCGTGTGAAAAGACTCCTTTGTAAAAGTCATATCATCGTCCGGATTAATCACATGGCCTATATATACCGCTTCACCATAAGCCCGAAGCACCAGATAATGCAAATAGCCGCGTAAGAAATAAACCTCACCGATACGCCTGTTCAAATCTCCATCCCGTCCGCTCTGGGGATTATCCGGTGTATTATATTTAGCGACTCCTTCCAGGATTATATTTGCCTTACGGATTTTAGAATACAAACCATTCCAATACTGGCCGGCATCGCTCCCGTTAGGCATTTTCTGCAAAGCCCCATAGTTACCGACATTGAACTGATGGGGAATAGCCCCTTCATGGCTACTGGCCGAACATTCATCCGAAATACTGGATAAACTGAAGTGATTGAAATAAATCAACGGCTTATTGGCAGATTTACAGTTGGCATATAAATCCGAAACCAAACCATCCACTTTCTCATAACGTGTGAAAACTTGTTGTTCTGTCGTCTTATCATCCGGAGCCCTGTCCAGATAATCCTCACAGGAAGTAAAGACAGAAAAACAAGTAGCCAGTCCTGCTAACAAAAATATTTTATGCTTCATCTTTTCTTAGTTTTATTAATTAGTAAGTGATATCAACTCCAAAATTAAAGATACGCTGGATAGGATACCAGGCACCGTTCCCCTTCTTGGTTTCAGGGTCTACATCCACATCATTCAATCCGTCAAATGTAAGTAGGTTCATACCTTGTGCATAGAAACGCACATTTTGGAATCCGGCAAAACGGATCCAGTTTTTCGGTAATGAATAGCCTACTTCCACATTCTTCAAACGCAGATAAGAGGCATTATACAGATAGAGGCTACTGCTCTCATTCTTATTGTTTTCGTAAGCGCCGATTGTCAGTCGCGGATAAGTCGCCACATCCTTTGTTTCTTCTGTCCAGCGATTCAGGTGCATAGGCTTTACTTTACCTATCTGGTCTTGCTCATAGGCCGGGAAGTCCCAGGTGGCAGGACCGTTCAGCAACAGACTCGTGTTGGCAGCACCCTGGAATAAGAAACTAACATCAATACCTTTATACTGGATTCCCAATGGAATACCAAACTGTATCTCCGGAGTACGGGGATTACCCATTGCCCGCCTGTCATCATCATTAATAACGCCATCTTCATTCAGGTCTTTATAGACCACATCACCCGGATATAGCTTGCCCCACTGCTGGAAACCGTTATTACCGTTCATTGCGTTCAGCCTGTCGGCTTCCGCCTGATCGTAAACAAAATGATCTACTTCATACACAAAGTGTTCTTCAATACGTTTACCGGTATTTCTGCGCCATTCATTCTCATAAACCACTTCATTCATGAACCGGATCTTATTGCGCGCAAAAGTAAAGTTCGGATTGATGTAATAACGAAAGTCTTTTCCGATACGTCCGTTCCATCCGATCTCAAAATCAATACCTCTATTGTCTACTACTCCTGAATTCAGAAACGGTGCATCTTTCCCTACAATCTGCGGAAAACCTAATTTATCGCTACCACTCAAATGAGTAATAATGTCATAGCGATGTTCATGGAAATAGTCGGCACTAATTGTCAGGCGTTCTCCAAAGAATGAAGCATCAATACCGACATTCAGCTTTCTGGCTTTTTCCCAGGTCAGGTTCGGATTAGCAAAATTACCTTCGCCAACACCGCTCGTCCACTGGTTGAATTCATTTTCACCAAAATCATACCCACTACCTTCGCCATAGAATTGCAAATAAGCAAAACGGTCACCGTCATAATCGGAGATCTTATCGCTACCGACTAATCCGTAAGAAGCTCTAATCTTCAGCATATCCAACCATTTCTCCGTCCTCTTCATAAAATTTTCGCGGGAAATCACCCATCCGACAGAACCTGCCGGAAATGTTCCGTATCGTTTACCGGGTGCAAAGTTCTCCGATCCGTTATAACCGACATTAAATTCTGCCAGATATTTATTTGCATAAGCGTAAGTAGCCCGGGCAGTTAATCCCTGATAACGATAAGCAACACGGTTATCGATGGTACGGTGTGAACGGTTGAACAAAACCATTCCTGTTACGTCATGTTTACCGAATGTACGCATATAATCTAACTTCAGTTGATAATAGGTTTTTGCTTCCGCTTCATTATGAGAGAAACTGTTGATGATCGTTTCATCCTGTGCATACCACGGATTACCTTTGATATAAGTGCCGTCATAAGGAGCACCGTTATTCATATAATAGGAACCGTAACTACCCTCACCCGGCTGGAAGGTTGCATATCTTGCATAACTCGCATACCCATCGGCACGGTCGCCCAGCACACGGTTAATCCAGTTACCTTCTTTGGCATCATAAGAAAATACTCCTTCCACACGTAAACCTTTCGTGATAAAATCCAACTTATGACCAATAGAGAAAGAACCGTTCAGATAGGTCTTCTTTTCTGTCAGGCTACCCGTCCTGGATAATTCTCCTAAGATATTACGACGATGCTTATAATCTCCATATAAAAGTCCGTAGGGATTCTCCAAGACAAACGTTTCGTTTTCAGGGTTTCCGTTATCCGGTACAGTAATAGGCAGATAGGAGGGCTGCGTATTACATAAGGCGACAATCCTGTCAGCGGTTGTTCCCGGCGCCTTACGATCCGTAATCTGAGCTCCCAGATCCAGTTTGATATAAAAATCTTTTGTGATATCGACATCCACATTGGCCCGGAAATTATACCGTGTAAAGTTAGCCTGCGTGTCCGTATCCGTCATATCGGTATGCTTATAATTACCGCTTTGAGTATAGTAATTTGCCATTACATAATAACGGGCACGTTCCGAACCACCCCGCACAGACAAACTATAATCCTGCTGCACACCCGGTTTGAATGCATAATCGAAATAATCCCAGTTATATCCAAGGCCATCCGAGTTGTCCCCTTTTGCAATCCGGTAATTGTCGATAGCCTGCTGACTGAACAAGCCTAATTTAGAGGGGGCTGTTCCCGGATTTGTATTGATCATCGCTTCATTATACAAAGTCGCATAATCGGCCGAACCTAGATAGGTTGGAAATTTTACAGGACTGTTTGTTCCGACAGATGCTTTAAAGTTTACATTCGGTTTTTCAGATGCTTTACCTCGTTTAGTCGTGATAATGATCACACCGTTCGCACCACGCACACCATAAGGTGCTGTAGCCGAAGCATCCTTCAGGATGGTAAACGTTTCGATTTCTTCCGGTGCCAGATAACTCATATCCCGTTCCACCCCATCCACAATTACAATGGGTGACTGATCTCCATAGGTCGCCATACCACGGATACGGATATCCGCCTTATCAACACCCGGCTCACCTCCATTGAACTGGTTCACCATCAGCCCTGGCATACGTCCGGCCAATGCATTGTTCAGATTGGCAGTTGGACTCTGTTTAAGATCTTTAGTCGTAATAGTTGCCACAGAACCTGTGATAGTCGCTTTTTTCTGAGTGACATAGCCGACTACCACAACTTCTTCCAATGCCTTCGTATCTTCAACTAAAGTTACATTCAGTATATGTTTACCGCTCAAACTTATTTCCTGGGGTTGATAACCTACATACGAAAAGACAAGGCTTGCCTTTGAATAGGGTGCTACAATCTCATAATTACCATCCACATCGGTGATAATCCCCGTCATAGTACCTTTCACCATGACATTAACACCCGGTAACGGTTCTCCCAGGTTATCGAGCACCTGGCCCTTTACTTTAAAGCCTTCCTGGCTAACTTCCTCCTCATGGGGAAATTCATTTTCAGGGACTGATTGAAACGTTGAAACATTGGCAGATACGGATAATGAAACCAGGCAGCAGGCACCTAGAGCCAATACTATCCTCCATCGTTCTTTTTTACAAGGGGAGCTTTCTTTAAGGCTACTTTTTCCCATAATACTAGATTTAAATTATTAAACAATAAAAGATTTAAAAACACTATTCTTAAAAAATTATTTGATTCTCATTCTATAGGATCATTGATCTTCAGCTTGAATTTCTTCACAATCGAAGCCAGTCTCTTTATTGTTCCTTCCGAATCTACTTTGTCATTTTGTACGGCAAAGCATATATCGGCGGAAGCCCATAAGGATTGTAATTGAGTAAAATGCGCTTTGTTTTCTTCATTCAGTTCAATCCATAAAAGAATTTTCCTCGCCTCTGAAGAAGAACACTGTCTTTTTATAAATCGTATCAACATTTCGTCATCCATACTTATTTTACATAGTGTGTATAAAAAGAGGAACAACATTCACGGATTTCACCCTAGTAGAAAAAATTGTTTTTTACTTCTTGATTAAAAGGGAAAGCAGTAAACAATAAAAGATGGCGAAATAATCTTTTGACAAATCGTTTCTCAATTGCTTCAAAGCATTCCCTATATGGTATTCTATACCTTTTGTAGTAAGGCCTAATTGATCGGCTATTTCTTTGTTCTTAAGACCACTGAAACGACTAAGTATAAAAATTTCTCTGGTTCGGGGAGATAGTTTGGTCAAAGAAACATTTATAGCATGGGTAAGTTCCTTCATGGCAAGTTTTTCCAGAGAATCATCCTCCAGAACATATATATTACTTCTTTGATAAAGCGAGGATTCACTCAGGCTGTCGATAGGGATAGTTTCCAGTTGTAGCTTTTTCAAATAGTTCAGGCATTTGTTACGGCTGACAACCATCAGATAAGTAATCAGGCAGGTTTCATCATCCAGGTCTCTTCGTTGATTCCAAAGAGCCATGAACGTATCTTGCATAATCTCTTCGGTTACTTCCTTGTCTACAATATAAATATTGACAAATGAATACAAACGAGGCAAGTACGATTTCATGATTTGCTTAAAGGTCTTCTCATTTCCGTCCTTTAATTGCTGTAAAAGAAGGGGGCTGCTCATAACTAAAAATACAATTTTATCCATCAATCCCCGGGTGGACGGTTATAAAATAAAAGAGGCGTGAGGACTGTTGATATATCTAATTGGAGGGATTCGACGCCCTAAGCACCAATATACAACAGACACCCTCACGCCCTTTTATTTGTACATCCATAAAACATATGCGTATAGCAATGTAATGAACAGATATAACAAAAAAGGTACGTGAGCGTTTTACTGTCTATTATCCGGTGCTTGTGAAAGTGTCGAATTTTCCAACTAGGATAATATCTTTAAACGCTCTTGTAATCAATAAAATGTACTGGCCGATAACGCTATACCGGAGTACAAAGGCAAAAGTATGGAGAAGCACCGGATAAAACAAGTAAAAAGAAAAAGATTTTTATCAGAGCCGGGGTCATCATTCATTTAAATTCAATATCTCCCTAATAAGCTGCAAGATAGAAGCACGAATCCGGTTCCGATTTTGCCTTCATCAAGCCACATCTATTGTTTATTGTTTGATATTTTTCAGCTGTTTGTGTTTTGTTTTTAATGGAACTTCAGCAAGAGGGTGCCTAACTGAAGTTCTATGACATTCTGTCTTCTCTCAGTTTCCTATGCAGGAAACTGTAGTTTCTTCAGGAGGAAACCAGCGTTTCCTGCCGAGGAAATTGTAGTTTCCTCATAAGGGAACTAGCGTTTCCTTATTAAAAAAATTTAGGAAACTGCAAGTTGCTTGATATCAGGAGGCTATATGTTTTATATCCTCTGGCATTCGAGGTTTTAAGTCTTCGTTATCTTCTGTCATTTTGACATAAGAGAATCCATTCCAGCCAAATTATAGGGAAGAATAATTGTTTCACAAAAAAGCCTGACGAAGTTAATTCCGCCAGGCTTTTCCGTATATGCTGATCATTCAATATTACCGTACCAACTGTAATTCCTTGATCAGTCGCGGGCATTTACCCCACTTGTCGATCATATAAAGTACATAACGGATATCCACTGCAATGCAACGCTGCAAGTCCGGTTCGAAAGCGATGTCACCGCTCATGGCTTCCCAGTTTCCGTCGAAAGCAAGACCGATCAGACGGGCATTCTTATCAAACACCGGGCTACCTGAGTTACCACCGGTAATATCGTTGTTTGTCAGGAAGCAAAGCTGCAACTGTCCGTTTTCGTTAGCATACTGGCCAAAATCCTTGCTGCGGATCAGGTCCAGGATTTCCGGTTGAACCCAGAACTCGTCATCTTCCGGATTTTCTTTTTCCAGGATACCTTTCTCCGTTGAGTAATAGTCATACCAGGCTGCATCATACGGATGATACCCTCCGATAGAACCATAACTTAAACGCATCGTAAAGTTCGCATCGGAAGAAAGGGGCTTTTCCGGATACATTTCCTTCAGTCCGGCAAAATACAGACGTTCGCCTTTGGCAATATCGTAATGAGCATCGCCCATAAACTGCTGCAACTCGAACAAAGAGATCAGCGTGGACAAACTCAGTTCGGCAGCCGGGTCTTTTTTCAGTTTTGCATACAGTTTCGGATCTTTCAGCATCTTCTCGATCCTGTCATACGACAAAAGCGAAGTCTTCTTAAAGACGTCTGCTGCATATTTAGCATAGTCACCTTTATACTTCTTATCCACTTTCTGATAGATATCCGGAAGATATTGAGCCGGAACACGCTCTTTCACCACTTTCATCATGGCAGCCAATACCTTCTGGTCAAGGGAGGCATCGTAATCTTTAAAGAACGGCTGGATCTTATCTTTCAGGACCATGTCTATTTCTTCCGGAGTAGAACCCTTAATGTCTACTCCCTGCACCATACGCGCCAGGCGTACAATTTCAGTACCGCTGACGAATGCTTCTGACAGATAAGTGGAAACTTTCCGGTATTCATCCGTCGAAGTATATCCTTTTTCCAACAGGTTCAGCACTTCGCCGTATTTAGCTTTACGTTCAGGTGTCTGACCGGCCCAAGCGGCAAAAGCAGCTTCCTCTTCCTTCTTACGTTCTATCACGTTCAGATTAGCCAGACCGCGGTTCATACCGATGGAATTCTTCCAGTAGTTAGAGCTACCGGCATATTTGGAGGCATATTTGATACGGACTTCATCGCTTGCCGACATAGCATCTTTCCAGATAGCCTGTTTGATGCCGCGCACCTCGATACGGGGCTTGTTACTGTCTTCGATACGCTGTTTCACACCCCAGGAAGATAAATAACGGTCTGTGCTACCCGGGAAACCGATTGTCATCGCATAGTCTTTATCCTGATATCCCTGAAGGGAAACTTCAGCTACATATTTAGGACTGTAAGGCTTGTTGTCTTTACTGTATTCAGCCGGTTTATTGCCTGCATCGGCATATACGCGGAATACGGAGAAATCGCCTGTATGACGCGGCCACATCCAGTTATCCGTGTCACCACCGAACTTTCCGACTGAACTGGGCGGAGCAAATACCATACGAACATCGTTGAACACATCGTAAACAACCAGAAAATACTTGTTATTATTATAGAAAGGCACTACATCCGCAGCCTGAAATTCCGTATTGCCGATCGAGTCGCAGATGACCTGTCCGATAGAATCGGCAGCAGCCAAACGCAAATATTCTTCTTCAATACCGGCGATTTCACCGTTGATACGGTCGCTTACGTCAACCGTTTCACGCAGGTAGCGCACGCTCAGTCCCGGAACGGGCAACTCTTCTTCCTTACTCTGAGAAACGAAGCCGTCTTTCAGATAATCATGTTCAACGCTACTCAACTGCTGGATAGAACCGAAACCACAATGGTGATTAGTAAAGATCAATCCTTCTTCCGATACGGTAATACCGGTACATCCGCCACCGAAAATAACAACAGCATTGGCCACACACGGGTCGGTTTCACTGTAAAGTTGCTGATAGGACGGGACAAATCCCAATTCCTTGATTCGAGCCAGATTTTGTTTGTTAAGTTCCTTCAGAACCCACATGCCCTCATCGGCATATATCTGGCCTGCAGCAACAAGAAGCAGTAAAACTGCCCACACCTTCTTCATAAAATTCATTCTTTTTTATTCTATTAGTAATTTAATATTTTTCGCATTTACGCGTGCACCGAGCCACTCACGGATCTTTAACTGTTCTTTTTCATTGATACGCTCTTTGCTTTTTAGGTAAACCAACATGACTGTGTCCTGTTTCATGCTGTCAGTACTTACAATATAGGTATTTGAACAAGAGGCTTCAAGAACAGACGGGAATAAAACTTTCATCTCCGGGATCAACTCCGAAGTCATACGCGAAGCACTCTTATACCGATCTACCGTCTTTTTCAAGGAATCGATCTGTATGGATTGTACCCGAAGAACTTCTTCACTGTTTTTATACAAATCCTGCATCAGCATGCTTTTCAGCTCGTTTATATCAGTAGCTTCCTGTCCGAAACCTTGCTGGACAACCAGAGAGACATCTTTCAAACCATATTTGCGAAGCCGGGTCCGGGCTATTTCGATCATGGGTTCCGGCACATTTTCACCGATCATTACAACTTTTACTTCTTTCTTCTCGCTCGTATCCGTCACTGTTTTACTCAATATCTGCGTATTAGGAAAAGCCAATTCTTCCGTCACAAAATTAGTAACCCGGTCATTGAAGTAACTGGAACGGATCAAGTTATAACTCAGGAAAAGACTCGGTACGATCGTGAAAAAAACAATCACCCCAACATAACGTGTCACTACTTTTTCACGCTGTTTATCCAGGAATATCTTCTTCGGATATTTCAGTACACGGACAACCAGGAAAGTCGCCAGACTGATAAACACCGTATTGATAAAATAGAGATAAAAAGCACCGAAGAAATAATAAAGATTCCCGCTTGCCAATCCGAAACCGGCCGTACAGAGCGGCGGCATCAACGCCGTTGCGATAGCCACACCCGGGATCACATTTCCTTTACTTTTGGTCGAACTGGCAACAATACCGGCCAATCCGCCAAAGAAAGCGATCAGGACATCATAGACGGTCGGTTGCGTACGCGCCAACAATTCACTTTGCGCCTCACTGATCGGAGAGATCAAAAAGAACAGGGTTGAAGTGATGACACTGAACACCGTTGCCGTCGCAAAATTACGGAAAGACCGCTTGATCAAGTCATAATCATAGATGCCCAACCCGAGACCGAACCCCATAATAGGCCCCATCAGCGGAGAGATTAACATCGCACCGATAATCACCGCCGTAGAGTTTGTATTCAAACCCAATGAAGCGACAAATGTTGCAAAGATCAAAACCCAAAGATTAGTACCTTTAAACTCAATACCTTTTCTTATAGACTCAACCGTTTCGAGTTCATCTTCCTTCTCCTGGCGAACGTCAAAATTACGAACAAAGAAGTCCCGTATTTGCTTGTGTAACACTCCTTTTTCCATCCCACTCTCTTGTATTGATAAATACTCCGACTAATAGCCACACCTTAATCGTGCAAAGATAGAAATAGTATCCCTAAATAAAAAATAAGAAGTGTGAACAAGAATAACCGGCATAAAACTCGAAGTCTTATTGATTTTCAATTAACTTTGCACAAAGAAGAATGTTATTTTGAAAAGGAGTCCATCTAAATGTTTATATAAATAATGAAACGCTGCTTAATTCTGATATACATGCTTGGCAATATACTCTTTGCTGCTGCCGACAACACGGCTACCAAAGAGGCTTTAAGCGTTGCTTTAAAATCGGTATCCTCCCCGGAAGAAAAGCTGGAGACATTGACAAACCTGATGGATATCTCCCGGCAGGAAAAACAGGTTGACTATGCCAAACAACTGTATAAGGAAGCACTGGCCAACGATAACGATTATTATAAAGAAGCTGCCCTGACCGAAATTCTTCGCTTTTATGTCAACAACGACATCAAGGACAGCACAAACGTTTACATGGAAGAAGCAAAACGCGAACTGAAAGGCAAAGCACGCGATTTTCTGGTAACTTATATGCAGACAATCATCGACGTACGCGTGGTTTTCTATACCGAAGGAGAAGACAGGAAGAAACTGATCGAGCAATACCGGCTTAAACTGGAAACAGACAAAAAACTGTCGCCTCTTGAGAAAATGTCGATAAACTATGTTCTTGGAATGGCCTATAGTAACCGTGTTGAACCGGGTAATGAAGAAAAGTTGCAAAAAATGGTGAGTGAACGATTTAAGGAAGTGATCGCTCTCTCGGAAAATATACCGTTACAATATTCATATTTGTTTCGTCTGAACTCATTCTACATCCTGACTCTTTATTCAGTCGATACATCGGATCAGATAAAAAATGCGATCCGTTACCTGGATATGCAAAAAGAATATGCAGAAACAAAAGAGATGAAAAAACGTCTTTATGTAACAAAACGGCATTTGTTGAATGCTTATTCTTCTCTGGCCCTTTCTGCCAAAACACTGGGAAAAGATATTGCGACTTCCTATTACCGGCATTTTATGGAGTTGAACAGCAAATATCCTGAAGATGCAGCTTTTTCCCCCGAATATGAACGTTATTATACTTCACTGAATTTTTACCGGTTGATAAACGAATATCCCAAATCCATCCGGTATTGCGACTCTGTTATCCATTATTTCCGCAACTCTGGTTTGAAAGTCGACCTATCAGAACATGTTGTATCGACGCTCAAAGATAAAATAGATATGCTGGACAGCCTTCACCTGTATAAAGATGCCTTTTATGCCCACAAAGAATACGCCGCCCTATTAGATTCCGCACGGTTGAAAAGCATAAATGACAAGCTGGAAGACCTGGAAATCAAGAAACGGGTTGACGAACTGGTTATTGAAAAGAAAGCACTGGAAGTGGATTTACAAAAAAGCCGGAGCCAACTATATATGTTCCTGGCCTTGTTTATCCTGGCTATCAGTTTCGCAGTCTTTGTTGTGTTCCGCCTATGGAAAATCAATGCATTATATAAGAAATTGCAGGAGTCGAACCGCCTGGTCATCCTTGCCAGCGAAAAAGCGCAGGAAAGTGAAAAGATGAAGAATGCCTTCATCAAGAACATGTGTCATGAAGTCCGTACCCCTCTGAACGCAATCAACGGGTTTGCCGACCTGATCACAACGGAAGATATTACCCCCGAAGAAAAGCAGGAATTCAGCAAGATCATTTTCGAGAACTGCAACCATATCACTTCTATGATGAACAGCGTACTCGAAATTGCCCAGCTGGACAGCAACAAGGAGGATTTACCCCTATCACCGGTCAATATCCATCTGCTTTGTTCCTGTGAAATGGAACAACTCAAAAGGCTCAACAGCAAACCGGACATCGATTACCAAATAGAAGGCGACCGGAATAAGGATATTGCTTTTACTAATTCAAGCCATTTCAGCCTGATCCTGGCCCATCTGCTGAACAATGCGAACAAATTCACCGAACGGGGAAGCATTGTCCTTGCCTATAAAGCGGAAGAAGAACAAAACCGGATGATTGTCAGTATCACAGATACCGGTTGCGGTATTTCACCCGATAAACGTGAATGGATATTCGAACGGTTCACCAAAGCGGATGATTTCGTTCCCGGTTCAGGATTGGGATTATATCTTTGCCGCCAGATCGCAGAACGTATGAAAGGCCACATCTACGTAGACCCGGATTATACAACCGGACTACGTATTACGCTGATCATCCCGATCAAACCGGAATAAAATTATTTCTTTTTAGCAAAATAACGCCCTACATAAGGCAACTCTCCCAATGGCAGATCGCGTTTTATAACGATACCGACAAAGAGGCAAAGCAGCAATGTGCGGTAACCCAGACGCAGGATTTCCGACTCTATCATCGGCAACATGCCGGCCAAATAAAATACGGCTGCCAATACGGAATAAGTGATCACCGATTTAAGATCATATTGGATCGGGAATTTCTTTTGTCCGATAAAATAGGATAACAACATCATAACGAGGTTGCTGACAAAAGAAGCCCAGGCACAAGCCATATATCCGTATGTCGGAGCAAACAAAACAATGATCAGGATCGTCGCAACACATCCTATCGTCGAGAAATAAGCGCCCCACTTTGTCTGATCAATCAGTTTGTACCAAAACGAGAGATTAAAATATATTCCGAAGAACAATTCTCCTAACATAACAATAGGAACAACGCGTAAACCCGGATAATAGGAAGCCGGAACAATATGTTTAAATATATCGATATAAAACATCACTGCCAGAAAAATAAGCAAAGCGAATATAATGAAATACTTCATCGCCTCCGAATA
Source organism: Parabacteroides caeci (assembly GCF_023656795.1). Lineage (NCBI taxonomy): Bacteria > Pseudomonadati > Bacteroidota > Bacteroidia > Bacteroidales > Tannerellaceae > Parabacteroides > Parabacteroides caeci. The sequence continues at coordinate 21,004 of NZ_JAMOKT010000045.1, read as the reverse complement.
TGACTTTTTACTGTCATCATCCTTATTCTTTGCAAAAATAAATGGCTCGTAAGCGTAGCGAAATGCCTGTGTAAACATTACCAGCACAACTGCTATTTTAAAACAAGCGCCATATATCCCCAATTGGGTATTAGCCATTTCCTTATCTTCGAATAGAAAAGGAAATAATATTTTATCGGCTGTCTGATTAAAAATACCTGCAATCCCCAAAATCAAGATCGGAAAAGAATAAGCAAGCATCTGTTTAAGTAAAACAAAACTGGCTTTTTCCCGTAAACCCGGAATCATATCGGGAAACAATAACACAAATGTGACAAGAGATGTTATTACATTCGCAACAAAAATATATCCAACTTGATAATCAGGAATATAAAACCAATCGACCAATACAGGGGTATGATCATAGAGCCATGGACAAGCTAGCAGGAAGAAAAGAACTAAAACAATATTCAGAAAAATATTAAACAGCTTAATAGAAGCAAAACGAACTGCTTTCCCCTGATACCGGAGAAATGCAAACGGTATACAACAAAAGGCATCGACTGCCACAATTCCCGACATCATCCCGACAAACTCAGGATTCGAACCATACCCTAAAGAATCACTGATTGGAGTCAGCGCACTGAATATCAATACTACAAATAGAACAGAAGTAAGAGCAATGCTAAATAATGTAGTTGCATAAACCCGCATCGGGAGCGCAATTTCTTTCTTATTCATAAAACGGAAAAATCCCGTTTCCATCCCATAAGTCAGAATAACCATCAGCAATGCCGTCCAGGCATACAAATTGGTTACGATTCCATAATCGCTTTCCGTCGCCAGCACACGCGTATACATCGGCACCAGCATCCAGTTCAGGAACTTCCCTACGATACTACTAACACCATAAATCGCAGTCTCTCCTGCGAGCCGCTTCATTCCTCCAGCCATAACTATTTTCAGTCAAATAAAAAACCTTGTTCTTCGCCCCTTTTACGTCCCAGATGGGTATAAGCCAGATCCGTGACCTCACGTCCCCGCGGTGTGCGTTTGATAAATCCTTCTTTGATAAGGAAAGGTTCATACACTTCTTCCAGCGTTCCGGGGTCTTCTCCCAAAGCCGTAGCAATCGTAGTCAGTCCGACCGGACCACCGCCGAATTTGTCTATAATTGTAGTCAGTAACTTATTATCAACCTGATCCAAGCCATACCGGTCAATATTCAGTGCCTCCAGCGCATAACAGGAAATTGCCTTGTCTATTTCACCGGAACCTTTTACCTGTGCAAAATCACGTACACGCCTCAACAACGCATTGGCAATACGAGGCGTACCGCGGCTCCGGGAAGCGATCTCACGGGCAGCTGTCAGTTCACATTTTACATTCAGAATATCGGCACTACGCAACACGATCTTCGTCAATGTTTCCATCTCGTAATATTCCAGATGCATATTGATGCCGAAACGGGCACGCAACGGACTGGTCAGCAAACCGCTACGGGTTGTCGCCCCAACCAGTGTAAAAGGAGCCAGGTCTATTTGAATGGAACGTGCGCTCGGTCCTTTATCGATCATAATATCGATCCGGTAATCTTCCATAGCCGAGTAAAGATATTCTTCCACGATCGGACTCAACCGATGGATTTCATCAATAAAAAGCACATCATTCTTTTCCAGCGAAGTAAGTACTCCCGCCAGATCACCGGGTTTATCCAGAACCGGCCCGGAAGTCACTTTGAAACCAACTCCCAGTTCATTGGCTATAATATTCGACAACGTTGTTTTACCTAATCCGGGAGGGCCATGCAGCAACACATGATCCAATGCTTCTTTACGCATACGGGCAGCCATCACGAATATTTTCAGGTTCTCGACCACCTTGGCCTGTCCGCTGAAATCATGAAAAGAAAGCGGTCGGAGCGCATTCTCATACTCTCGTTCACTTTCCGGCATACGGGTATCCCTTATATCAAAATCGTCTTCCATATTTTTGCTCATTGACTTGCAAAGATAGTAAATATATTTGCTTTATACCGTCTGACTCCCGTTCATAACGCACAGCGGTCTATCCTCAGAAAGAGCTATCTGAAACAATCTACGGACAGTTTATTCATTATTTGCACTAAAAAAAGTACAAATTCAGGCCATATTTGCACTTTTCACAGTGCAAATTAGTAATATGCAGAAATGAGTATATCGACAACTTGAAAGTTAAAACAATTGCTTATAAGCATAGCCCAAAGTGTACCATTCAAACCCAATATGAGTAGTATTGCTACCATATTAGGAGTAAGTCGCAACAATTTATCAGACTATTTTCTTTACCTGGAAGAAGCTGGGTTAATTGCACAACAACGTGACGGAACAGGCGGTATCAGAGGACTTGGAAAAGTGGATAAAGTATATTTAGATAATCCAACTCTCATGTATAGTTTAGGTCAGGATACTTCAGAGATTGGTAACATAAGAGAAACATTTTTTCTGAACCAAACGAGAGTAGAACAAAAAGTTATCACGTCAGCTATTTCCGATTTTCAAATAGCTAACTATATTTTTGAAGTTGGTGGCAAAAATAAAAAACAAAAACAATTACAAGGTTCTGAGAATGGTTTTATTGTAAAGGATAACATTGAACAGGGATATATGAACGTAATTCCTTTATGGCAATTCGGACTTAATTATTAGCCCCTTTCCTATATTTGAAAAGGGGTAGTCAAACAAGTCGAAGACACAACGGCCTATCCTCTATTTTCATCAAAAAGAGTTATCGGCTTCAAATACCTGATAACATAAGAGAAACATTTTTTCTGAACCAAACGAGAGTAGAACAAAAAGTTATCACGTCAGCTATTTCCGATTTTCAAATAGCTAACTATATTTTTGAAGTTGGTGGCAAAAATAAAAAACAAAAACAATTACAAGGTTCTGAGAATGGTTTTATTGTAAAGGATAACATTGAACAGGGATATATGAACGTAATTCCTTTATGGCAATTCGGACTTAATTATTAGCCCCTTTCCTATATTTGAAAAGGGGTAGTCAAACAAGTCGAAGACACAACGGCCTATCCTCTATTTTCATCAAAAAGAGTTATCGGCTTCAAATACCTGATAACATAAGAGAAACATCTTTCCTGACCAAATGAGAGTAGAGCAAAAGTTGATCCAAACGGAAGAGAAACTAGAAATACTCAAACAACAGGAAAAACAGAGCAATGATCCTAATATCCATATCTTCTCTCCTCATCTGCTATTTGAAAAAAGCACAAAGACATTAAAGTACAACGGAGAAACTATAAAACTAACCCGTCAGCAACAACAATTATTAGTCGCGTTTTGCAATGCACCTGAAAATACCTGTTCAATAAATGACTTATGCAATCTGGTCTGGAAAGGATGTACAGTAGAAGAGAACACAATCCAACAGGCTATCTCGCGTTTAAATATAACCTTAAAGCCACTGGGATTATATATTCAATATGAATTCAAAGATAGTTACAAACTTATGTTTATAGAAAACTAACAATTAGCTCCCGATCAAACTTCTATTTCTTCCCTATCCTTTTATAATTACCATACGTACTAATTCCAATTTCCCCGGCAGGAAATCAGCGGTTGATAACCATCAGCCGATTGGCCGACAATTATGAGCCGTTTGGTTGATAATTATGAGCCAAGCGGCTCACAATTATCGGCCGCTAAAATGTATGGGATGTCAGCAAGAGAAGTATGGAATAAGCGTTGATAATGAAAGGTATGGTTTGATAGTCGAAAGATAGGGATAATATCCGTCGGATACAACAAAAAACAGAACTTGGCGTTTAGAAAAACAATAAATACTTATATATCTGATAACAATAATCTTATAGCAAATGAAAACTATTAAAAACCTACTATTCGTGTTTACCCTTTTTATTCTGACAAGCTGTGCCCCCAAAGTAATGACGGACATTGTTAAAACATATCCGGTCAGCACTACTCCTGAAAACATCCGCTTATACGGATTAAACGATACGGTTCCCAATTCGGCGGAAGTGATTGGGAAAGTGGCTGTCGTTGATAACGGTGCCTCAACAAACTGCAAATATGACCAGGTACTCGAGCTGGCTAAAAAGGAGACATCCAAATATGGCGGAAACGCCCTGTCACTGACAGAACATAAAGAACCTTCCATCTGGGGAAGCAGCTGCCATCAGATTGCAGGAATGATGCTGTATCTGAACGATACCATCATCAACAATTATCAATCCAACTCATTTATCGAGGCAAGCGAGATAAGAAAAGAGAAAGAAAAAAGAATGCGTCCTACTCCTCATACGATTTATGCCAATATCGGATATGCCTGGATGACAAACAAATTCTACTTGCCATCGGAAGCTTCCGGAAATCCTAAAAACGGCCTGGACTGGCAAATCGGGTACGAATGGGTTTCGAAAAGCGGATTCGGATGCGGATTGTTATATTCCGGATACCGGTCTTCGTACGATATCTCAAGCAATTCCATCAATGTCGGCCTTACTTACGTAGCCCCTCAATTTGTATTAAAACAAAAAATCAGTGAGAAATGGCAATTCCGCGAAGTCCTCGGACTGGGATATTTCGGCTACCGTGAATCTCTAAAAGGAGAAAGCGCCTCCTGTTCCGGCCTCGGATACAATTTTGCATTAGGTGCGGAATATTTACTGAGTGACCATGTCGGTATCGGGGCGAATATTGGATATATCGGAGGTTCATTACCCGACCAGAAAAATGCCGGGTACCAGAAATCGGATGACGAAAGAAGCGGTATTTTCCGCCTGAGCTTTGATGCTGGAATCCGCATTTATTTTTAGCGGAACAAATAAAATTACCTACATTTGTCTGGAACACTAAATTACGTATAATATGAACAGCGCATTCCTCCGTTTCCGGCTCCGCCAGGCAGGAAAGTTTATTCGTGAAATACCTGTTATCTATCTGGTTATACTGACAGGTATTTTACTGATAGCCGGGATTGCGCTGTATCAGTTTACAAAGGATTTACATGGGAGCCTGATTATAGCGGGTATCCTGCTTGTTTTCCTTTCATTGATTCAATTACGGCGAAAAGACTATCATTTTATCTATCTTGCAGAGAAGAAAGCCTGGAAAGTATTCAGTATGGATTACTTCTTACTGTCCTTGCCGGTCCTTATCATCATATCAGTAAATTCATTCTGGTATGTATCGCTGGCAATTATAGTCGGATGCATAAGTCTTGGTTTCATAAAACAGCCTTTTCACCGGACAAAAAAAGGAATGAACTCCCCTAAATGGATACCGGCGGAAGCCTTTGAACTGCGGTCAGGGATACGGCAATACGGCGGTTTATTACTGATTCTTTATGTGAGTGCATGGATAGGACTGTTGCTGCCTTTTGCTTCTTTGGCATCGCTCTGGTTCTTCACAGTCATAGTATCCGATATATTCAGATTTTCAGAACCGGTACAGATACTTTGCTCACAGGAGCGTCCGGTCAACAGGTTCCTGCACGGAAAGCTTCGTTTAAATTTGAAGTTATTCTTATGTGCTACAATTCCTGTTTGCGCAATATATACACTTTTATATCCGGAGCATTGGTGGTTCATCCTCACCTTTCTGGCTGCGGTTTCCCTGAACATAACACTGTTTATTATAAATAAATATGCCCATTATCTGCCGAATACAAAAATAACAGGAGGACAGGTCCCCATAACAATAGCCGTAATAAGCATTTTCTTTCCGGTTCTTTTACCGGTAGTCTTGTTTTTCCTGGTCAAAAACTATCTGGCTGCACGCCGGAATCTAACAACTTACTTATATGCTTACAATCCGGAATCTACAAGTAGAATATAAAAAAGAATTTCCTGTACTGAAAGGGATCGACTTATCGATGGAATCGGGGAAAATACATGGTCTGGTCGGTCTGAACGGTGCCGGAAAAACGACCTTGCTGAATACGCTGTATACCTTCATCCGTCCTTCAGCAGGCTCGGTCAGCTATAACGACAGACCTCTGAAAAGGCAGGATATTGCCTATCTGGAAGCAGAGAACTACTTTTATCCTTATATGACAGGGCGCGAATATCTGGATCTTTTCCCGATCGGCAAAAACGGCTTTAAAACAGACAGCTGGCAACAACTGTTCCATATTCCGTTAGACGATATAACGGAGAACTATTCAACCGGGATGAGAAAGAAACTCGCTCTGCTGGCCGTTCTTAAACCGGATAAACCGATCGTTGTCCTGGATGAACCGTTCAACGGCCTGGATCTGGAAAGTGCCCATATCCTCACCCTCATCCTGCAACAACTCCGGGAAGGGGGCAAAACAGTGCTGGTCACCTCACATGTTTTCGAGACACTGACTTCCTGTTGCGATTATATCCATCATATCGATCACGGGACAATCGACCGCAGCTATTCCAAGGACCAGTTCGAAATGCTTCAAAAACGGCTCTATTCAACCATAGAAGATCAGGCTTCCGATCAGATAAAGAGACTTATTTAGTCCTTCAATCCGATAGGCATGTACTAAACAAATTAGGGGGCTTTGAAACACCCCCTAATTCCAATAGAAAAACGTTTTATATATTTATTCAGTAGTAATCGTCAGTTGTTTTCCTTGTTTCAACAGTTCATGTGAAATAAACCAACCATTGATTTTCTGACCGTCATAAGAAATATCCGTAATCTTCCGCCCATTGCCATTCTTTACGATCGTGAACTGATTATTATCGCCTAAAGTGAATTTTACCTGGTCGAACAAAGGTACGGTTACAATATATTCCGGATCAGCCGGAGAATAGGTATATAAACCAATGGCATTGAATACATACCAGGCAGACATTTCACCGGCATCATCCATTCCCGAATAGGCGAGCTTCTCTTTACCCATATCGTAATAATGGTTCATGATGCTATCCAGCACACATTGCGTTTTCTCCTGTTTACCTATGAAATAATAAGTATAGGGAACACTGTGGTCCGGTTGATTGCCATGGCAATAATTTCCGATGAAACCGGTCATATTATGCGCTTCATAGTTTCTCCACGGTTCAGTGAACAGTGAATCCAGCTTCTGTTCGACCGCTTTTTCACCGGGATAAAGGGCAATCATGCCTTCCGGATCATGGGGAGCAAAGAACAGTGACTGCCAGGCATTAGCCTCACGATACATATAGGCATAATAAGGATAGTAAGGATCGAAATCTTTGATCCAGCTGCCATCGGCAATCTTTCCGCGCCAAAAGCCCGTACCCGGGTCAAACAGATTCTTATAATTGCCGGAACGTTCCATCAATGTTTTATAAATACTTTCATCTCCCAACTCCTTAGCCAACAAGGCGGTCGCATAATCATCGTATGCATATTCAACAGTCTTTGTTACAGCGGCTTTGTATTCATCCCAGGTCGGGACATTGGTGGTATCCTTTTCTGCAATCCATCCTTGTTCGATGTATTCATCCAGATATGGCCTGCCGCCTTTTCCCGGGACAGTGGCATTATTCACCAACAGTTTATAAGCCCGGTTCAGATCGAAGTCTTTCAATCCGCGTAAATAGTTACCGGCAACAAATACAGAGGCATGGTCACCATGGAAGAAGGTCGGCATATAACCATTTCGCTTTTCGCCTTTGTCTGTGATGGACTTGATCACATCGGTCGTTACGTCCGGAGAGATCATTCCCAATAAAATCAACTTATTGCGATAATCGTCCCAGAATGACGGATCGGTATAATAACGGAAACCATTATTTACCACATTACCTTTAGCATCCGTATATTCCCCGTTCACGTCGCTACGCAACGCCGGCCATAAGAACGAACGGTACAGGCAGGAATAGAAAATGCCTTTCTCACGTTCCGTTCCGCCGGTTACTTCTATTTTGGATAACAAATTCTCCCAGGTCTTGTCAGCCTCCTTACGAACCTGTGCAAAACTCTTATCCTTCATTTCCTGCTCCAGGTTCATCTTTGCATTATCGATATTTACAAAAGAAAAACCGATCTTTAATTCCAGCGGTTTGCTTCCTTTGCTATCGGCAAAACTGATAATAGAAACTTCATGTTCACCATCTTTCAACTGTCTGATATCCTCAATCTTATAATTGGAAACAGCATAGAAACGGATATTTCCTTCCGCATCCTGATTACCGGAAAAAGTATAATCGTCGACTTTTTGAATACTCCAGTCTCTGACTCCATTGTTTGTCCGTGTGATATCCACTAATACTTTCTTGTCGTCATCCGGCCGGAAAGTATATTTATGATAAGCACAGCGGAGCGTGGAAGTCAGTTCGGCATTGACCCCGTACCTTTCCAGAAACACCTGGTAATAACCCGGACGGGCCGATTCGTTCGAATGACTGTATGTTGAAGCATAATCACCGGAGGAAACATTTCCTGTCACCGGAAGGACAGGGAGATGCAGCAAATTCCAATGTCCTTTGTTGGTATGCGAAAAACCATAGATGACCGTATCTTCATACTGATAGCCGGCCCCGCTCCGGAACTGAGTCACCGGACTCAACTGTACCATCGCATTCGGGACGGAAGAACCGGGAAAGACTTCTGCCCCCCAGGTCCTTGTCTTCAAATGACGCTCATAACCCAGATCTTTCGTTTCCCATAGCGTAGCTGTCCCCAAAAGAGGATTCACATAATTCGTAAGTTGTTTATCCGGCTGGCAACTTATCATTATGGTTAATGACAGCAAACCTGCAAAAAAAGAGTTTTTCATGCTAAATTAATTATTAGAATATGATAATGATCAAGAATTAAAAACTATATCTGTCTGAAATTAAAAACACGTATAACTTATAATAGATTCAAATCGTCCAGCAACGCAGCCGCTTCGATCAACATACAACCGCTCAGTTGTTCGGTCAGTCCTGTAGATGCTCCCGGGGCATTCCGCCAGTAAGTACCGAATAAGACATTCGATTTATTGGTTCCCTGCGTCCATAATGTCTCGGCATTGGTTTTCAGGAACTGCACATAACGTCGTTTAGCACCTGCATCCAGGCGGTCCTGTTGGATCAGATCCGTAAAATAACGGATAAAAATACCTTTGAATAATCCTCCGTCTCCAGTTCCTTCATCCTTCAGAATAGAATTGTTGACCAATGTACTGATGGTATAATCAGCGGCCAAAACGGCATCGTTCAGATAGGCTTTTTCTCCCAATATCTTATACAATTCAACAGCCGATCCGACAAATGTTCCTTCATTGTAAGTAAATATCCAGTCTTTCTGTATTTCTCCTGTATTACTGTTTATATTGTCATACACCATTCCGTTATTACTATTGAATAATGTACTTTTCTCCCAGTTATATATCTTGAGTGCCCATTCTTTATAGGTCTCATCTCCAAACTCACGATACAGGCGGGCTGCCAGAATACAAGCCGGACCGTTTGAACAGGCATTTTTGCTATACTCCTGCCCTTTTACCCAGGTGATACCTCCACCTGCATTCTCATTCCAACCCACTTTGATATAATCCCATATCTGCAATGCCGCCTCTTTATATTTCTGTTCTTTGGTTGCCTGGTAAGCACGAAGAATAGCGAGGGCATTCCATTCCATATCATCGTAATAGTCATTCCGGAACGAATTACCGTTCTTGATCTTCACGCCTTCAAACCATTGGTCGAAATAGGTTTTATATTTTGCATCTTCCGTACGCAAATAAGCATCCGTCAAAACATCCAGCGCATGCGCCTGAGGCCAGTAATGGAACGTCGTATTTCCGTTGCTATCATAATTAAAATATTTTCCTCCTGCATTCCAGAATGAATTTACCAATGCTGTCGTACTGCTGTCGGCAGCGGCATACCAATTAATATTATCATTTTCATCCGGTCCGTTCGGAGTATTATCATCATCGCCACAAGCCCCCAGGAAAAGGGGGAGAAACAGGAAAAGGAGTATATTCTTCATGACATTATTTTTAGCTGTTAAAAAAGAAGGACCCGGAATAAGATCCATTTTTCTCGAAATATACAATTCCGGGTCCTTCTTACCAAATATTTGTAATAAACTATTTAACGATTGTATGTGTGTAAGGCTGGTCTGCCGTCAGATAGACGGTATAAGTAGCCGGAACACCATCAAAATCACCCATCAGCTTCCACTTATTATCCCACTGGGATACCTCGGTAAACAGTTGCAGGTAATAATAAGATTCCGGACTGCTTGCCGTCGGACGGGAGTCTGTCTGGTTCAATGTACCCCAGTCGACTTCCTTCTCTGCATCGGCACCTCCATTTTCCCGGATAGTCATTCTGAACTTATAGCGTTCGTCCCTACCCCAGCTCTCTTGCTTGAAAGTTACCGTTTCCTTCGCCTGGAATACACCATAACCAACATAAGGCAGTTCAAACAGAGATTCTCCGTCCGGACAGAAATAGAAAGTTATTTTATTTACCAGCGTATAGGTACAGGCACCGGTATTAAAGTCTAATGTAATACGGTAAACACCGTCTTTAGCGACCGTTGTCGTTCCGTTCTCTTTCACCATGCCGTCCGCTGTATAGAACTCTCTCGGAGTACCGGTCTTTCCATCCGTAAAATAGAATGGTTTGCCTGCCGCCAGTTTTGTATACACTTCAAATTCACCACCGGCAACAGCTTTCATTTTATGTGCTTTTGCCAGGTCAGTCCCACCTTCAGAAGCCTCTCCGGTCACATAGACATCGATCGGAACATCTTCGAAACCTGCCAGGCGGGTTACCGTAATCTTATTTTCAACGCCGGCTTTTACGCTCTGCAAACCTTTTGAAGAGAGTATAGTCCACTTGAATGTACCCGTATCAGACGGTTTTATGCCGACCTTACCTCCAATCTGATTCAACTGCTTATGCGTAACGGATACATAATTGCCAAATCCGTTATTATTGGCACACATCACATACACCGGTTTTGAGAAATCACCGTCTACCTTATCAAAAGCAATCTGGTAAAGAGCAGTACTTGCTTCCTCTACACTCGGTGTTTGCCATTCAAAATAAACACTGGATGATGCGGACGGTTCCAGAACAACAGATTTTCCATCCGCCGGTTCAAGTAACGCACTGACACTTGCCAAACGGTTATCCGTGTCACCCATATTATCATTACATCCCATGAAGGCCAATACGGCAGAGGTGATGAACATCAGTTTTATAAATATCGCTTTCATAATTCCTCCTTTTTATTTGATTACTAAATTATGAGTATATTCACCCTGCGTATTCAAAGAGAATGTAACATCATACGCCTTATCGCTCCAGCCATCGGTAGCCGGGCTCTTCCAGACTTCGTTGTTTGTCCACTGTTCTACATTCGTCTTTTCAGCCATATAGTAATACTCATCATTGCCGGTCGGCTTGCTATCATTATTGATGGCAGCTCTCCATTCGGTCTCTCCGTCAGAACTTTCCATTCTGAACTTATAACGATCGTCCGAATTATCGCTATCCGTCAATCCCGTTACCGTATAGTTGCTGATAGCCCAGACACCGAGACCCTGGTAATCCAGTTCTATCTCTTTCTGTGACCAGTTCAGGAACCATTTCACTTTAGTTACCTCTTTGGAAGTAAACGATCCGGCATTAAAATCAATATAATATTTATAGATACCGGTTTTGGTTGCTGTCGTACTACCGCCTTCTACCAGTTTTTCACCATTCAACGAGTATTCAGTCGGAGTACCGGTATTGGCACTGACAAACTTGAAGGACTTGCCTTCCGTCAGTTTCATGAAAACTTCAAATTCGCCGTCAGCCACTTTCTTCATGATCATGGCATTCTCCAGATCAGCTCCTACTTCCGTGGCTTCACCAGTGATATACAACTGGCTCGGAACCTCTGCGAATCCGGCTAAACGGGTAAGCGTCAGCATACGTTCTTCTTCTGCCTTAACCGGATTAATACCTTTGGAGGCATATACCGTCCATTTCAGAGTCCCTTCTTCCGCTGATCCGATCCCTGCTGAAGCGGCGATCTGGTTCAACTGTTTATGTGTGATCGTTGCATGATTAGTTCCACCATTGTTGTCGGCAGTAACTATAGAAACAGGATCGGAAAAATCACCATCCGCCTTATCGAAAACAACTTCGTACAACACAGCACCACCATCTTCGGCTAACGACGGCTCCCATTCAAAATACAAAGAAGCCGAAGCCGATGCTTGCAGGACAACGGCTTTCCCATTATCCGGTTCATATAACGCTTTAACGGCAGTCACGCCCAAATGCCTCACTTCTCCGTCACTGCTACATGCCGCAAAGACCATAGCAAAAGCGAACAGCATCATATATTTTATAGATATTATTTTCATATCTCTTAGATTTTTTGGATTTAAAACTTTTGATCAATATCCCGGATTCTGAGTCAGATTCTTATTGATATCCCGTTGTGACTGCGGAATTGCGAACAAGTAATCTCTATCTTTATTGAAAGATCTCTTATCCAATTGGATATACTGTGTATTATCCGCTGCAAATTTCGCTCCGCGAGGATTGCCATTTAGTGCTGTCTCGATCGTTTTCCAACGGCGGATATCATAGAGTCTTGTCCCCTCGATAGCCAATTCACAACGGCGTTCGCGGCGTACAATAGTCTGCATATCACCTGAAGCCGGGTAATTCAAAGCAGAAGCGTCTGTGAAACCGGCACGCTCGCGGATCGGACGGATCGTCTTGTTCCAAACTGTTTCGTTCATCTCACCCAGTTCTGTTTTCGCTTCAGCATACATCAATAAGACATCGGCATAACGCATCAGAATCAGATTCAAGCCGGAAGCAAGACCTGCCGGAGCGGTCGGATCAAACCATTTACGGAGATAATAACCTGTAGCGGTAGAATTCTGTCCCGGACCGATATATTCATCCAGGTTGGCAGCACCTGCATCGGCAGAAGAACCCGGTTTGATATAAATTGTAGACGTTTTACCGTTGCCGTCTGTCCACTGGTAGCCATGGTAAACGATAGTAGCCTGCAATCTGGGATCTCTGTTTATGTAGGGATCGTCTTCTTTATAGCCGGAACCGCTTTCATGAATCGACCGGCCATTTTTCATGATATAATCGTCCACCAGTTCCTGTGTCGGAGCAAAACCGTTTACACGTCCACCCACAGACAAGGGAATCCCATCGTACATTTCACTCCAGGTTCTCAGATTCAGCAGATATCCCATATCCAGGATCACTTCGCTGTTGTATTCGTTTTCCGGCAAGAACAGACCTGCATAGCTTGAAAATAATGCATATTCACCATATTCGCCATTGATTATTTTCTCGCAGACAGACGAAACATTCTGCCAGTCGTTCTCATACAGATAAGTACGGGCAAGCAGAGTCATAGCAGCCCCTTTTGTGATCCGGCCGTTATCAGCCGCGGCATATTCCTGTCTTGTCGGCAATGTACCGACGATATCATTCAGTTCGTCACGGACAAACTTGATAACATCCGCTTTCGGCGAGCGGGCGATCGTATTAGCCTCTTCGATTGTCAGTGTATAGTCAAACAAAGGAACATCGCCATAATTATTAGCCAGGCGGAAGAACAGCATGGCGCGAATGAAACGTGCTTCTGCCTTCATCCTGTTTTTTAATGTTTCATCCATGTCGGGGACACGATCTACATTTTCCAGGAATGTGTGGCATGTTTTAATGCCTTCAAAACATTTTTTCCAATCTTCAGAGAATCGCCCCAAAGCGGCGTTTGCCTGACCCGAAGTAATCAGTTTCTCATCCGTACTACCACGTCCTTCGTATAAGTTGTCCGATAACCGTTCGTCTGCGAAGAAATAGCCGGAACTCATCATCTGACTGTAAGCCATGCTCAATACGGAAGAAGCCTTTGCCTCGGAAGTCCAGTAATTCAAATCCGTAAACTTATTGGTAGGAGCCAGATCCAAATCATTACAAGATACGAATGATGCAAGTATAGCGCATGCTATACTTGCCAAATATTTTAAAATATT
>NZ_JAMOKT010000045.1:0-6955 GCF_023656795.1 Parabacteroides caeci | reverse complement strand
GCAAGTATAGCGCATGCTATACTTGCCAAATATTTTAAAATATTCATTTTCATAACAAAGTCTATGTCTTAAAATTCTATATCCAAACCAAATCCATAATAAGTCAGTGTCGGGTAGTTACGTCCGCTGTTTGCCCCGATGCCACCGATACCACCCATATCGCTGCCGAATTCAGAAGATTCCGGATCGATAAATGAGTTCTTGGTAAATGTCAACGGATTTTCGGTATTTACGCTGACACGTAATTTCTGTACACCAAACTTCTGAGTCAGTGCCTTCGGTAAGGTATATCCGATCTGGATATTCTTCACACGTAAGTAAGCTGCATTCAACAAATAAATATCTGATCCGGCCATACCCCAGTTGTTTGTAGAAGAAGATGAGCCCGGGGCAACTAAACGAGGCCATTGGGCATCCGGATTTGTCGGAGTCCAGAAATCCAACTGATGTTGATAAATACAATAGGAATAATTTGAGTGGAATGGTTCTATCAACTCACCACGCAGATACATGGAACGTTTGCCCACACCTTGCAGCATGACGTTCAAGTCAAAACCTTTCCATGTCATATTATAAGTGAAACCGAATGTATAACGCGGAAATGCATTACCCAGTATCACACGGTCTTTCTCGTCGATGACACCATCGTTGTTCTGGTCGACATACTTCACATCACCGGGTTGAACGGAAGCTCCTACCGGCAGCGCACTGTTCGCAATCTCATCGTAACTCTGGAACAACCCGTCTGTTTTATAACCGAAATACGAACCTAACGGCTCCCCTTCACGAATCAATTTATACAACTGGTCATTCTGGTCGATACGTTCTTTTCCTCCGAAATCGGTCACTTTATTCTTTGAGTCGGAAATATTGAAATTGAAGTTATGATGGAAGTCGCCGGAATTTAATTTGTAGTTGATAGTTAATTCCCAACCTCTGTTTTTCATTTCGCCAGCATTCTCTTTGGCTGCGGAACCACCATAGATGGACGATACTTCCGGTGTTAACAATATATTAGACGTCTTCTTATCAAAATAGTCTACAGATAAGAATAAATTCCCGTTCAGGAAGGTTGCATCGGCACCGATATTAAAGTTAGCTGATTTTTCCCATGTCAGGAAGGCATTACCGTCTGTATAGCTGGTTCCCGGGACGGATATGCCATTGAATACATAGCCGTTGTTATTCATCTGATAGACAGTCTGGTAAGAATAATTGTCCACATTCTGATTTCCCAGTACACCGTACGATGCTCTCAGTTTCAAATCGCCGATGTTGCTCTTATACGTATCCATAAAGGCTTCTTCAGACAAACGCCAGCCGGCAGAGAACGAAGGAAAGAAACCCCAGCGCTCGTCTTTGGCAAATTTTGAAGAACCGTCATAACGGAAAGAGACATCTCCATAATACTTATCCATATAATTATAGCCTACACGACCAAATACGGAAGTAATACTTGTCTGGTCCGTATCATTGTTCGAGTTTTTGTTATCTTTATTCTGGATGGATTCGTCTGTCGTCGGCAATCCCAGGTCTTCATCCGTGTATTCCCAGGCAATACGGCTTGCTTGTTTTGTGTAAGATTCGTTTGAAACACCGACCAATGCGCTTACGTTATGGACATTATTAAATGTACGGTTAAAATCCAATAAGAATTGTGTACTCAGAGTATAACGCTTTTCATTATAATCTTCAGTCATTGTATTGGAGTGCATGTACAGTACCGGATTCTCCAAATCGGCAGAAGAATACAACGGCACTTTCTTGTCGCGACGATAACGATGATGCTGGGTCAAATCCAGACCTACCAAACCGGTTGCTTTCAAACCATCGATGATCTTAACATCAAGGTTCATACTTCCGATAAAATTGTCTTCGTCTTTCTTCTCATAACCGCCATCCTGCAACAATGCCAACGGATTGTCATCGCCGACTATATCATTGACCAGATATTTGTCGCCTTCCATAAATTTGTAGTAATAATAAGACGGGACACGGGATGAGTTGATGATTGTGTTTCCTGTACCACCGGCCACAGTTCTGTCTTTACGACGGTTATAAGCCATCAAAGATGTCAACTTAAAGCGTCCGTATTCCGTACTCAGATTACTACGGAAGTTATAACGTTCCATACCGAAGCTACCCTGGAAGTTACTCTCCTGGTTATAGTAACTGGCGGATACCATGTAGGTCGTATTTTCACTACCTCCGGATACGTTTATGTTATAGTTCTGTTGGAGACCGGATTTGATGATTTGGTCATACAACCATTCTTCTTCATTACGGTGATCATACAAATCGCGAATCTGGGTGGGTGTGAACTGGGGAGCACTACCCACATTCATATTTGCCTGGTTTCTCAACATGGCGTTTTGCCAGCCTTCGACCGGTGAAAATAAAATATGCGGGTCCTGGATGCCGACCTGTCCATTAAACGCAACAACAGGTTTACTGCCTTTAGAACCCTTTTTAGTCGTTACCAGGATAACACCATTTGCAGAACGGGAACCATAGATGGCTGCACTACCTGCATCTTTCAGGACAGATACATTATCAATATCGTTCGGGTTCAGATTGTTCAGAGTCGATGAACTCGATACCAATCCGTCGATAACGATCAGCGGGTCATTGTTCCCCATCGTACTGACACCACGGATGTTGATGTTCATACTGTTATCGTTCGGATTCGCATTTTTGCTCTGGATAATAAGGTTGGCAGAAGCTCCCTGCAACGCCTGAGTCGCATTGGTTACCGGACGATTTTCAAAAATCTCGCTGTTCACCTGGTCCACAGATCCGGTAATACTCTTACGGGAACGGGTACCATAACCGACAACCACTACTTCGTCCAGTTTCTGTGTGTCTTCTTTCAATATAATACGAAAATCATTTTTCCCTTTCAGAGATATCGATTGCGTCAGATAACCGATAAAAGAAACATCCAGTGTGCCATTTTCCGGAACTTCTAACGAGAAATTACCATTAAAATCAGTAACCGTTCCGTTCGTTGTTCCTGAAACAACGACGTTTGCACCGATAACAGGCTCGCCTGTCTCATCGACAATAACACCTTTTACGTTCTTTACTTTCTGATTGACCGCATTTTGGGAGGGAGAGGTAATGACCAGATAGTCACCTTTTACCGAATAAGTATAGCCTGTACCAGCCAGCATCTGGCTCAATACATCCAATACTTCCGCATTTTTCTGATTAAGCACAACTTTCTTGTTTACATCCAACTGTGTGCCATTATAGGCAATTTTGTACTTGGATGAAGCTTCAATCTTCTGGAATGCTTCCTTTAAAGAAACAGTTCCTTCACTAAAGGATACCTTTTGCGCATTGATCTGCAGGCAACCTGCGATCAAAAAGCTCAGACAATAGGTTCCAATTCGTCTGGATTTGTGTTTGTTCTTCATATGTAATTAAAATAGTTAAACAATTGCACCGATTTGAGTACGTACTCATCTATAATGACAGATGGAAAAAACGTTGCACCCAATCAATCGTAAAACTTTTTCAAATTACATGTGATTTTTTTATTGTTTCCTATTTCAGATAAATACTTTTCCCGTCAATTTTATATTCCAGACCGGGTATCAACTCTTTCAGAAGCATGAATATATTTTCTACCGATTCATTTTTATTAAAATGAACTGTCAGCAGATTCTTATTATAGGCAGATGTCTGCAAATGTATATCCAACCCATATGTACGTTGCAGGATACGGATAATATCAGTGAATGAATAATTATCAAACAGCAAACCTCCCTCACGCCAATCAGAATAATCGGCAGAAACAACTTTTCTCACATCAACGTTCCCGGATTCTATATAATAGACCAATTGTTCATCAGGCACCAGGTGAAAAGTTTTCCCCTCTTCATCCTGCAAACGGACCTGTACAGCCCCTTCTTCAAGCGTAGTCGCGATCTGCCCTATTTCAGGATAAGCGAAAAGATTGAACCGGGTACCCAACACTTCGACATTCAGTGTCCGGGCTTTAACGATAAACGGTTGTTCCGTATTCTTTTCCACCTCAAAATAACCTTCACCTGACAAATAAACCTCACGTCTGTCTCCCACAAATATAGAAGGGTATATCAGTACACTACCGGAATTCAGCCAGACCCGGCTACTGTCAGGCAAAACAATCTGCTCACGTTTTCCGGCAGGAACAAAATGTTCTATCAGCGAAACAGTCGCCAACACATCTTTCACACTGGTTGCCTGCCAATAAAAATAGACGGATGTGGAAAACATAATCAATGGTAAAAGCCATATAGCTGTCAGTTTTACCCAAAACGGCATGATCCGCACATTTTTTGATGCGGATTTTTTCTGTTCCGTAAAACCTAAATTCTTACTCAATATGGAATAAGCCTGCCGGGGACGAGCTTCATTCATTTCCGGAAATCCCATAGTATCCCAAACCGATTGCAATGCCTCATCAACTTCCGGTCTGTCTTCTTTTTTCAATAGCCGTCGATGTATCTTCCAGTTCATCTCCTCCGGGAGATCATGGTGAAAGAAATAATCAACTATTTTTTTTATATAACTCATTTCTCCTTTACGATTATATTATAAAGACTACTCTCATGCTATTCACCCCTAATTTTTTAACACAAATAAAGTATCAATAGGTATAATAAGATTTTTCTTAACTCTTTTAACGCCAGATTCAAGTGATTCTCTACCGTCTTCTTGCTCAGATCCAATTTCTCTGCGATCTCTGCATTCGATAATCCCGCTTCACGGCTCAGCTGATAAATCAGTTTACGCTGAGGCGGCATATTTGCCACCACCATGTCTATCAAAAGTTGTAAATCTTTTGCTATCAGATCTTCGTCCGGTGAGTCATGAGCCTCTTCCTCAAAAGGCTTTTCATTCAACCTTTCTATACGTATTTGCCGGGCTTCCAAAAAATTAAATGTAGTATTTTTAGATAAAATGAACAGATAAGCTCCCAAATTCCTGACATCGGCAAACATACTGCGACTTCCCCACACTTTTGAAAAAACCTCCTGGGTAATATCTTCCGCATCTTGTTGCGATTTAACCAAGCCGTATACAAAATTGTGGACTTTAGGATAATAGTGCATGAATATTGCCTGAAAAGCATCTTGGCTTCCCTGGACCAGTTCCTTCACTAATAGTTCCTCGTTGATAGATTTCGTTAGCATAGCAGCAAATATACGAAGCTAATATTTAAATCAAAACGAACACTGATAATTTGTTTCGTCTAAGTTGATCTT
Organism: Parabacteroides caeci; assembly: GCF_023656795.1. Classification (NCBI taxonomy): domain Bacteria; kingdom Pseudomonadati; phylum Bacteroidota; class Bacteroidia; order Bacteroidales; family Tannerellaceae; genus Parabacteroides; species Parabacteroides caeci. The sequence continues at coordinate 1,700 of NZ_JAMOKT010000045.1, read as the reverse complement.
AAAGGGCATTTAAGGTATTTCATAGAACGGAACTACCCACATTGTAACTTGTAATGGGCTTTATTCCCCATTGCAATGGGGAAAAATCCCCACTTCAATAAAAATAGTGGGGAATAATATTGAGAGAACAAATCGACAAATTAATAATGAATCATCCCAAGCATTTTACTTCTGGAAAGCAGACATGCTCCTAATGCACCTGCACGCTCTCCTAACTTGGAAACTTTGATCTCAGTATCCTGAGAAACCAGATTCAGTGAATATTTCCGTATCGCACTTTTAATCGGCAGACTGATATATTCGCTGGTCAAAGACAAAGTTCCACCGAGTACCACCAGCTCCGGATTGAAAATATTCATAAGTCCGGCAATTCCACGGCCCAGCTTCTCACCCATTTCTTCCAGGATTTCGATGCAAAGCACATCTTCCTTCTGGATTGCCTCTATCATATCGGCCATTTTTATCTTCTCTTTTTTCTCTATTTTCTCAGCGAGAATAGTACTGCTGCCTTCACGGTAACGTTCCAGCAACTTACGATGCAAGGCAGAACCGGATGCTTCGGTTTCAATACATCCCTTTTTACCGCAATGGCACAGAATTTCGTTATCAAAGAAACAGAAATGCCCGAATTCACCGGAAAAACCGGACTTACCATAATACAGTTCACCGTTTATAAAGATGGAAAGTCCTAATCCCCATCCCATATTAATGAACAATATATTTTTTTCACCCTTTACGACACCCTGCATATATTCACCATACATCATTGCGCGGGTATCATTTTCTATATAAATTTTTATCTTAATACGTTCTTCCAGAATCTGGGACAACGGTTTTTCTTCGAAATAGAAAATACTGTAGCTATAACCGGACACAGGGTTGACACGCCCGGAAATATTAACGCCTACCGCCAGCACTTTTTCACGCGGAACGCTTAGTCGGTCGATGAAGTCATTAATCAAATTGCATAGCATCTCCAGTGCCTCCGGTGTATTCTCCAATGAATACGGGATATTTTCTTCTATACGCAGCTTGTCTCCTTTGAAATCGACCGCTGCGATATTAATTTTACTCCGGAAAACATCCACTCCGACAAAATAACCGGAAACCGGATTCAAACCATAGATATTCGGCTTGCGTCCTCCGTTTGTCTCCTGTTTTCCAAAATCCAGGATATAACCGTCATCCAGTAATTCTCCTACCAATTTCGTTACGGTAGGAATACTCAAATCCATTTCCTTGCATAACTCTGCAATTGTGGCATCGCCATTGGCTATATAATAATGTATAATCTTCTTTTTTAATAATGCACTACGATTGCTATCGGCCGTGATAAGGAATTTTGTATTCATGGTGTTCTTTTTTGTCTACTGTAAATTTGAATAAACAAAAGTAGATAAATATTCTTCAAATAGTCCTCTGAGTAAATAAAAAAAATCGACAATAAACGTCCATATAAGACCCATCCATAAGCCAAAGATGACACTTACTTTCAAAAACAAGGTTTCCTTTTAAATAAAAAAATAGAGAATATCATAGTCTTTTAAGAACTAAGATACAAAAAGAGAGTGTTTTGGCATATTAACAGAGATCTCCGGCATCCTCATAGCAGATTCATTAAAAAGTCGAAAATCATAAGTTTATTTTAATTCATCTTATTATAATGAAAAAGTAAGCCATAGTTCATACAAGACTCAGGT
>NZ_JAMOKT010000044.1:0-66044 GCF_023656795.1 Parabacteroides caeci | reverse complement strand
TGTGTGGTAGGATACCATTAAAGGTAATGAAAATCAGCCACTTGACCTATTTTATTGTACTAAATTTTATCAATTAACTTATTTGTTCTCAACGGATTAGTTATAAATTTAACGAAGTATTATAAATTTTAATTTATACAAAATGAAAACTCTTGAAACAATCCTTGCCTTCCTCACCAGCCTTGCCCGGATCATCTTTCCCCGCAAGCAAAAGCCGGCAGCCGGTGACTGCCCTTGTCCCCATCCCTATCCTCGTCCTCTTCCTGATGGCGATCACCCTACTGTCTCTCCTGATGGAGCAGACGGAAGTGACGCTGACTGCTATCGGAGCGATACTCTCGCTCTCCACCAGGGCGACTGGGGAACCAAACAACATGTCGAACCCATAGATATTGCCGGTTACAGCCTGATGGCTGGGGGACTGATCGGCGGTCTGTACAAATTATTCACTGCATGAGTTACGAAGAAAATTACCAACGTATGATCCGCCGCAACAAAGCGACCGGGTATGCCATCTATGACTGTCTGTTGAAGGCTTACCGAAAACATGCCGAAAGCATGGATGTCTCCGGGATTACCGACCGGGACATCTCCCGAATCAGTGAGATGCTATTGGTGAGCGAACGCTGGATACGTCATATCCTATGTAAATATCATCTGTTTTTCATTATCATCGACCAGTATTTTCCGGAAGAGGAATGGAAAGATGAAGAGACGGATGTTTGATCGTTTAAAGTCTGTTATCTTCTCTGAAGTGGAGGGGTAACAGACTTTTTTTGTATATAATTAATTTCATACAAACACTATCCATCAAAATCATACCTTGGTCGGAAAGTAAAAAATCATCAACGGTAACAATCTCTTTACAACGTTCTTCTATGATTGAAAGAGTTGACTCTATTAATTCCAGTAAATGCAATGTTTCTTCTTGATCAAACATAGACGCCCTCCTTCTGTATTCTTTTTTTGAGAAAAGTATCCATCCGATCTCTGAGACGTACGATATCTACCTGGCAACCCAACAATTCTTCCAACTCGTTTTTTATACCAGCTAGTGCAAAGAGCCCTTGGAGTTCACCTTCAATGTAAACATCCACATCGCTGTTTTCATGTTGTTCCCCACGGGCTACGGAGCCAAACACACCCATTCTTCGGATTCCATATTTTGAAGACTGCTTCGCTTTGAAATCCTTTAATAGATTAATTATTTCTTGTGTTGTTCTCATTATCCGATTTTTTACAAAGATATATTTTTTAAAGACATATCGGTAATTTATTTCATAAAAAACTTGTATTGCTTCCTATTGAAACAGTAGTCAACTTATTCACTTTTAAAAGTAATACAAATTCTATCTTTTTGCCCGTATGGGGTTGTTTAAAAAATCTTCATAGGCAAGACGGATACCATTCTCCAACTCGGTTTTGTACGTCCAACCGAGAGCCGTGATCTTAGACACATCGAGTAGCTTGCGAGGCGTACCGTTAGGCTTTGAGGTGTCCCAACATATTTCGCCTTCGTAACCGACTACCTTGGCAACTAATTGGGTGAGTCTCTTGATTGTCAGTTCTTTGCCTGTTCCTGCATTGATGGTCTCATTACCTGAGTAGTTGTTCATCAAGAATACGCAGAGGTTGGCGAGGTCGTCCACATAAAGGAACTCACGCAATGGAGATCCGTCGCCCCAGCAAGTGACATGCGACAGGTATTGTTCTTTAGCCTCGTGGAAACGGCGTATTAAGGCTGGCAACACGTGGCTGTGCTCCGGATGGTAGTTGTCGTTCGGGCCGTATAGGTTGGTGGGCATCACACTGATGAAGTCTGTTCCGTACTGGCGGTTCAAGTATTCGCAATATTTCAAACCTGAAATCTTGGCCAGGGCGTATGCTTCGTTGGTCTTTTCCAGTTCTCTCGTGAGCAGGCATTCCTCTTTCATGGGTTGCGGTGCCATGCGAGGGTAGCTACAAGATGAGCCGAGGAATTGTAGTTTCTTACAACCGTTACGCCAAGCAGCGTGGATGACATTCATCTCCAGTATCATGTTCTCATACATGAAATCGGCTGGCATAGACCGATTGGCAATGATGCCGCCTACCTTAGCAGCCGCAAGAAATACGTATTTAGGTTTTTCTTCAGCAAAGAAACGATCCACGGCTTCCTGTCGTGTCAAATCCAGTTCACGATGAGAACGGGTGAGAATACAGGTGTAACCCTGTCGTTCCAGTTCCCGAACGATGGCTGAACCAACCATGCCTTGGTGTCCCGCTACATAGATTTTAGCATTTTTCTCCATCATTTTACAATCCCTTTCTCTAAGTATTCAGCGAGGTTCATGCGAACATGATCCCCGGCACGTTCCACTGCTACTTTCGCCATGTCTGCATCCACCATCAACTTTACCAGCTGCTCAAAGGTGGTCTTTTGCGGATTCCACCCCAACTCGCGTTTCGCCTTGGTGGGGTTACCCCACAGGTTTACTACATCGGTTGGTCGGTAGAAATCAGGCGATACCTCAATAAGTATCCTGCCCGTTTTCATATCAATCCCTTTTTCCTTTTCCCTTTCACCTTCGAAGCGTAGTTCTATTCCTGCATAGCGGAAAGCCAGTTCACAAAATTCCCGCACGGAGTGTTGCTCCCCTGTGGCAATCACGAAGTCCTCCGGTTTTTTATTTTGAAGAATCAGCCACATACATTCCACATAATCTTTGGCATATCCCCAATCGCGAAGCGACGATAAATTACCTAATAAAAGCTTGTCCTGCTTACCTTGCGCGATTCGTGCGGCAGCCAACGTTATTTTGCGTGTCACGAAGGTTTCACCTCGCCGCTCCGATTCGTGGTTAAACAATATTCCCGAACAGCAAAACATATTATAAGCTTCACGATACTCCTTCACAATCCAATAACCATACAATTTTGCTACCGCATAGGGACTATATGGATGAAAAGGTGTTTTTTCATCTTGAGGAACCTCTTCTACCTTCCCATATAACTCAGAAGTAGAAGCCTGATAAATACGACATGTATCCGTCAGATCATTTTGTCGTACCGCTTCAAGAATTCGTAATACTCCGGTAGCATCCACATCTGCCGTAAACTCCGGAGAATCAAATGACACCTGCACGTGGCTTTGAGCAGCAAGATTATAAATTTCATCGGGACACACTTTTTTTACTACTTGTGAGATACTTGTGGAATCTCCTAAATCCGCATAGTGAAGATGAAAAGCAGGATGACCTTCCAAATGAGCGATTCGTTCCCTAAAATCTACAGACGAACGACGAATGGTACCATGTACCTCATATCCTTTTTCTACCAAAAACTCTGCCAGAAATGAACCATCTTGACCAGTGACACCGGTAATTAATGCTGTTTTCATGCAAATAAAATATATTAATCAATATTTTCTAAGATATCTTGTAAATATAAGTTCAAAAATTTTATATGGATATCTCAACAATTCCAGAAACATATTGCTGTAAATGCCATTATTCTTAAAAGCCAGTTGATGATCGCGCAAAATCTGTTTATAACTAGCCATTCCACTCGTTGAAACACCCCCAGTTCTCATTGTGACGAAATCTTTAGCAATATAACAAGTACGAATACGGTTTACATATATTAATCTAAGCAGATTTTCAAAATCAGAAGCAATTTTGTAAGATAAGTCAAAATTTCCATACCGTTCGTAAACTTTTCGGCGGCAATAAAAACTGGGGTGCGCAGGCATAAAACCAAAACGCATCCAACGACGATGAAAATACTTCGAAGAATAATAGCGCACACATTTTCTCAAATCATTAGCTTTTACAAAATGAATATCACCGTAAACAGCATCAACATTACTACATTTCATTTTAGAGGCAATAGTAGACAAAATATCATTGCTTGTATAAAAGTCATCACTGTTGAGAATGCCTACTATATCACCTGTTGCCATGTTAATCCCCTTGTTCATTGCATCATATAAGCCTCTGTCTTTCTCACTGATATAGCGTAAACGACCTTTATACCAAGGTTCCAATTCGTGTATAATATCCATTGTGCTATCAGACGAGCCTCCATCAATAATAATGTGCTCTATATCTGAATAAGTTTGATAAAGCACACTTTCCATGGTATTACGCAATGTCGCACTGCTATTCCATGTAACAGTAATAATACTGATTTTCATAAAACAAAATAAAATATGAATTCAGAAGAAGATTTAATTATGATTCAAAGATCAAGCGATCTGTAACTTTGACGGCAGGATTTCCGCGATAAATTGAAAAAGAATCAAGGTCTTTAGATGATACAGAACCAACAGTAAGAACACTGTGAGAATGCATTGTTACTCCAGGACAGACAATAGATTGAGCTCCAATCCATGCTCCGTCTTCAATATTAATAGATTTGACAATAAGATCAAATGTAGAACGTTTATAATTATGATTACCACATAATAACATTGCTCCTTGACTAATGCAAACATTAGATCCGATAGTAACTTGAACAAGATTATCAATCCACACATTTTCACCGATCCATGTACAATCGCCAATAGATAGGTTCCACGGATATTTGATATTAACAGAAGGTTTTATGACACATTTTTTACCCACCTTAGCTCCGAAAAGTCGTAATAAGCGTACTTTCAGTCCTGAGAAAGGATTGAGTGGGTTGATGAAAAATAAGATGTTGATAAAATACCACAAAACACATTTCGGTAAATTACCACCGGTATGATACAACGAGTTATCGAAACGTGATAAGTCAGCTTTTGTTCTATTACATTGATTATTCATGATAAATGGATGTTATATTCATCTAATAAATAATGCACAATTTTTTCTTTATCATTGCTACAATGTAGCTTAATTTCGTAAATTTTAGCATCAACCAATGTACGATACCACCAACATTGCATAAATGTCCAAATGAAGCCAACTTTTCCATCTAAAAAAGCTCCTTTGAAAAAATAGCGATAACAGAAATAAAGAAACGCCCGTAAAAACAAAGGAAGTTTAGCGTATTTATGCTTTTTCATTCGTTTTTCAAATGCCTGTACTCCTATTTCTCTATTATTATCCATACTTGCAGTTCCGTTCAAATTCAGTTCAATATCTAGTAAATCAGCAGCTTCTCGAATAGCGTAATTTATATGTTTGTGGCAGTACCAAGAAAGATTGTTTAGATTATGATCGCAGAAATCATGTTCAAACTCCACAGCATGACCTTCTGTCAATTGGATATGCTCATCCATTAATCGTTGTTCACACATACCTTTGCCATAGCGGAATAGGCGAAGAAGTTTCACTGGATAAACTCCTCGCTTTATCCATTTGTCCATAAAAATATTACGTCGTTTGAAGATAATGCCAGTTACATCATCGGATAGTGTTGACAATTTGTTGTGAAGTTCTTGCACTAATTCAGGCAAAAGATATTCATCGGCATCAAGGCGAAGTATCCATTTTGTTGTGATGGATGCCTGCTCTAGTCCCCAATTGAACTGTTTGGCATGGTTATTTTCCCACTTATTTTGTAAGACATGCACATTGTGGTATGCTCTTGCTATTTCAAGCGTCTTATCAGTGGAGAAACTATCAATGATGAATACTTCTTTCGCAAAAGAAATAACATTCTCAATACAACGGCGGATATGTTTTTCCTCGTTATAGGTCAATATGATTACTGAAATGTCTAACATGGTTTGTTTTCTATTATTTATCATCTCAAAATCAATCTTTGGGTAACTGAAATTTTAATACGAAATGCTTTTCTCTTTTGTTTTCTGGGGGGATACTCATGTAGTCATGGTAAAGGTTCTTCAGATACTTGTCATAATTGAAAGGAATATTTACTTCTATTCCCTCGAAAGAAACCTTTTGGGGTGGAAAAAATACAGAATAATCATGAGTTTCACCAATATAACGTCTCCTGCCCGTAGGGATAGTTATCATATTTCCTTTTGTTGATGCTACAAAACGATCAAACCAATATACCCACTTTGTTTGTGGAATGATACTGAGTATGTGACCCATCAGTTTTTTCAATTTAGAAAGAATTTTCAACGCAGGAGATACGGTCATGAGATTTTGCGATGATTTGCTAGGATATTGTACATAAAGAACAGCTCTGGATATGAGCTTTATACAATCGGCAATCCCTCCCTTTAATATGCGACAGATTTTTAATTGAGGTACGAAATCCATAATAAAAAGGTCAATATATATTCCGGTAGGGAATGCTTCACATTCATTAAATGATTCTACTAAAAGTGAATTTTTCCTATATATTTTCATAAAAGGTAGACAAGAACCATTTTTTTTATTGGGGTAGTTAAATTCATATTTGTTTCCCAATCTTCCTTTTTCACATAATTGAATCAATTTTTCATAATCTGCTCGCAATAACATTAAATCCAGATCGTCATCCCAAGGTATGAACCCTTTGTGGCGGACAGCACCTAAACAACTTCCTCCACCAAGAAAGAGTGTTATTCCCTCTTCGTCACACAATTTCGCAATATCTTTATACATTTCCAACAAAACGAGTTGTAGGGCTCGAATGTCTTGATTGGTCAACTCTATAAAACAATCGTTTGTATTGGCGATCTCAGTAATAACTTCTTTGTATGTCTTCATCATTTATTCTTTTCATAAAAACTTCTTAAAATTCTTTCTAGCCCTTCCTCCAAAAGTATGGATGGACTCCAACCTAAAGATTCTAATTTAAGAGTATCAAGACCAATTCGTTTATAATTACAATATACTTTGGATTGATGATTAACCTTATATTCGATACATAAAGATTCATGTGTTTTCTTTATAAGCATCTCTGCTAAATTTTTAATACTTATCTCTTCTTTTTCATTTGCTAAGTTATAGGCTTGTGCTTTTTCTCCATAAAATAAAATATAAGCAAGACCAGAAATGACATCATTAACATAACAAAAGGAACGTAAGGCTTCTCCAGTACTGTTTAATACGATATTTTGCCTATGCAATACGAATTTTAGTAAATCAGCCATTACCCGTCCATCGTTTTCCAATTTCATGCCGGGACCATAAGCATGGGCGATTCGTACTGTATTGAAGTTTACGCCGTACTGTAAATAATAACTCCTGAATAGGGCTTCAGCTGCACGTTTACTTTCTGGATAGCAAGAACGAGCCTCCAGGCAATCTATTCGCCCAAAAGATTTTTCAGTTAAACATGCTTCTGCTATGTTCTCTCCATATACTTCACGAGTGGAAGCGAAAATAACTTTATTGACTTTCTTCTCTTTTGCTAGTTCTAACACATTTATCGTTCCAAACAGATTACTCTTCATGATTCCGACTGGGTCGTTTTTTATATAAAATGGACTAGCATTTCCAGCGAAATGAAAGATATAATCCAATCTTCTCTCATAATGAATAGGCTCGCAAACATCTTGAACCAGCAACTCGAAATGGGAATCATTTAAGAAATCGAAAAAGAGTTCTTCCATTTTCAATCTATTTCTTGATAATGCTACTATATGGATATTTATGTCGTATTTCCTAATCATATACATAAATGAATAGATTATGTACGTGGCAATCATTCCATTCGCTCCTGTTACTAGACAACTTTTTCCTTCCAATAATTTCCAAGAGATAGGTAAAGAGGTTATCTCTCGCAGATCATTTTGTACGATATTATTTTTGAAATTGAACATATTATAAACCAAATATTTGTTGATTCTCATGAACATCTACCATCGCCTTGAAAATAAAGTAATCGGTTGGTGTGGTGATTTTTATATTCTCCATCGGTCCCATGATTGTATGTAGTTTATAACCGTAATAGCTCATCATCGAACAACTATCTATGAAATCATGTTTACCTTCTTGTAATGCTTTTTGATGGGCAGAAATAATATCTGACAGAATAAAACATTGAGGGGCACGGGCGATAAAAGAGTCGGAGCGTGAGGGAATATCCAGACCTCCATCTGTCCGAGATATGATAAAAGTTTCCGTAGCTGGAATACAAGTAATGCAAGATCCAAATTCTCTGACACAATTTATATTATCACTGATGGTCTGTGCGGTTATTAAAGGTCTCACCCCATCATGGATGAGTACAGTACTATCTGAAGAATAACTTTCTGCTACAACTTTTAAACCGGAATAAATGGAATCTTGTCCAGTCTTGCCTCCCGAGACTATTGTCTTCACCTTTGTGATTTCGAATTTGCGTATCATCTTTTCTAGGTAAGGAATCCATTCTTGAATGCAAACTACGGTAATCCCGTCTATCTCTGGATGGTTGTCGAACAGCTCCAGTGTATAGATAATGATAGGTTTTCCCCTGAACTCCAAGAACTGTTTTGGACGACCTTTTGTATTCATTCTTCGACCGGAACCTCCGGCAAAAATAACGGCTATATTCATGATCTTGATTTTTTTAATTTCTATTTTGTTTCTGCAACAGTATAGGAAGCCTTTCTAAGAGTATTATTATCTTATTCTTAAGAAATGCACTTACAATTTAGAACGAGATACTTTCATTTTTCCCCCTTTCAAAGTACTCAATAGCCTTTTTATTTGGTATTTTATTTGCGGATTGGCCATTGTTTTATGCATACATAGCGACAACCATGTTCCAAATTTTCCATATGTATATACAAAAGATGCTTCTAGCCATATTGCACGGTATTTGAACACATGGTTACTGACATTTTTTAAACAATAAGTCACGACAATGTAAGTCATAGTCCATGGGTAGAGTTTAATAATAACAGGCATTTTTTTTTCAAAAAAATTTCCCCAACGTAAATATTTACTTAAGAATACCACCATGTCTTTATTAGGGTATTGCATGAAGTGATACATGACTTTGAGGAAAAGTGAATGGAATAACTCTTTTGAATGTTCACTTAGACATTTATATTGGCGATATTGATGGACGAAATGCTGTATGGTCTCATGGTTTTGGTGAATTTCTTCGTCCATCAAAGTATTTTTACGTTCACCCAATATAGGCTCAATGCCATTGTCCGCCAATTTATAGCCGAGCGTAGTTCCTTCACAATTTCGACAAATGTAATATTCAATAAACTTGTTGTTACCATGCACTTTCCCAAAGTCTTCTGCATAATAAAATGAAATGAATGGTCCACTTAGTCCTATACGGACACGCATAGACGATACTCCCCAGTAGTAATATCTCACGGGCACGTCTGTTATTTTCTGAAGTATCTCTTGCGTAGAACACCGCCAGCCCACGTCCACCAAGCCTACAGGAACATGATCGTCTCCGCAAAAACCTTCTTGCTGCAGGTAATCTATAAGTAATTTTCGCTTGGCAGCGCATCGTGTTTGTAGTTTGGCACGGTTACCACTTTCCAGCAGTTTTTCCATGAACGCATTTGCCTGGATGCTTCCGTAACATAACTCTTCGTCCAAGCGGAACCAATGCCTCATATCGCTTATTTCTTCGTCTGTGAAGCCAAACATTTGCATGATTTTGTAGGGAGAGAAGCGACCTATATGCTCTAATATATGCGACAATTCCAATTTATCAGCCCGATAAATGCTAGATGGGTAAACAGACTTGGTGGAGATGTGCAAATAATGGATTTCCAAATCTTTATATTGTAACGAAAACTCCTTTGCCACGAGATACATCACATATGTATCCCTTGATGCAAAATAAAGTCTGCGGATATGCTTTGCTGTCGCATCTTTCAACAAAGCATCGACAAAGGGTACAAGCAACGGAGCCATAATATTGGCAACAAATCCTCCATCATCACTTCTGCCTCTCAACCGTTCCGCACGCATCAGTCCGGCAAAAACAGAAGCAGCCAATGACGAAGAAAAAAATTTCGCCTCGTTCTCTATGAGGGTTTCATATGTTGAATAGCCGGAACATACCAACCGAGCCTTAATACCTTTACGCCTTGGCATGAAGTAGTCGCTATGTAGGTTGTCACCATGATGTACCCAAACACTATTCTTGATATCTTCCATTTGTGCCACATAGTCAAACAGCTGTCCGGAATATTTGGAGAAACCTATACTACCAGATACATATAGACAATCTCCTTCCTGCATAATACCTAATGAAGTCAACCCTTCTTGAATTACCTTATCCGGTAAATACATATCGCTGATAAAGAGAATACGTCCTTTGCTACGTAGTGAGTTTATCTTTTCGATCGTTCTTTTAATCGGGGCGAAAGAACATAGTTCCAGAGCAATTTCCAACTCTTTGATTTGTGCCTTAGGCATATTCGTAAAGAGTGAAAGGTCGAATACATCATAAATTTCATTTAATGTAACAGCCTCTTTACCGAGCGAAAGTATGGCCGTTTTTTCGGCATTCTTCCTTTCTATAACAAAAGCTCGCAAGCGGGATTCGTCTTTATCTTGCACAACTTCTTCTGCTAGCAAGCGAAATATATTATCAGGTTTTCCGCAAGAACGAACAATACAGGTATCGAAAACATCAAAAGAATAGATCATTATAATTTCTTTTTGTAAAATATTGGATACATGATAAAAAACAAAAATATCATTGTTAAAATATTACCTTTCAGCCCCGCTGTTATTAGATAATCATAAAAAAACTGGAAAACAAGGATATGAAACATAGACGCATACAATATTTTATACACCTCTTGTCGTTTAGAACTTGTGTAAATATACCCCCAAAAACTCCCATATAAAGATGCCACAAAAGGCACACTCCAATAACCATAAGAGGCATAATATGAGCATAACACAGTAAATACATTTGTCGGTGACGGAACATATACAAAATTGTTATTGTCAAAATAAATGGGATACTCATCATTAAAAAAATGACCAAAAACAAACCCGCCTTTTAAGGATGTTTGAAAATCAGTTCCAGAATGCAATATAAAACTGTCAAAAGCTGTAAGAGGTGAAAATAAATAACTATATAAAAAATTAACAAAACTAAAATCTCCAGTATCTGTAGATGCTCTAAATACTTCAACTAGAATTACCGCTATCAGTACAAAAGAAAACAATGTTAACATTTGGGAAAACTTTAATCTCCCTTTATATTCTAAGATAACTATAATGGCCATGAACCAATGTAATAGTACTCCTTTATTTGCACCGGAAAATATATAAGTAATGGTAATCAAATAGAAAAGCCAAATATATTTTTTTCTGAAGTCATTTAATAAGTAAATTGAACATATTACAGGAGACATTGCTGCAAACCGATTAAAAAAGACAAATAAACGAGATGGAAGCTCTTCCTCTCCTCTTGCCCGACTTATGGCCAAATCTCTAATGGATGCATATAAACCATTGTACAAACCAAACGTTTGCACCTCTTTAAACTTTATTATTAAAGTTATAAGAGGTGCAAATAAAAAAAACAGGATAAACCATTTAGAAAAGACAAAATCGGGACGATAGTGGGCTAAAGATATTTTTTTTATTCGAACAAATATGCTGGATATTTTACAAAATAAAGAAAAGGGAACCACCCACAGCAAAAGGATACCATAAAATTCATCACTCAATGGGTATAAGTCATGGTCTATTATATTATACCCCACTATACAAAACAACCAAATAAAACAGGTTACAATCGTAGGATGTATGAAAGATTTATCTTCTCTGAAGGTAAGAAGAAGGATAAGGAACAATATGAAAATAGCCCAAAATAGCATCTTTCTTATTTATCATAAAGGAAATGATGATTACGCCGTATAACGAGTCTCTTCATTCTTCGTATTAAGTTAAACATGTATGGCATTCTTAAAACGATAAACACCATTTGCACTTTGAGATGCCATATGATAGTAGAACATCTCAATACATCTTTTAGTCTTATTTGGAACGATCGATAATATTCATTTTGAAGTACACCTGTGCTGTTATATAAAAGATGACAAAGGACTTTTACTTTACTGATACCTTTTGCATCTTGATATTCTTCACTTAAATTGTTTTCTATAAAATTTAAATACGATACGGAGTTCTCTAAATTTTTCCGTGTAACATGTTTTGTAATAGAAGTAGTATTATACTGGACATAATGATAAAATGCTTTTGACACATAAGCTATTTTTTGTACATGTAAAAATAAACGAATGTTACATATCCTATCCTCAAAAAGATTAATTCCTTCGAGAAAATGTATATCATTATTTGTATAAAGGGAGCGTTTTACTAGCTTATTCCAGTTCGTACCAATCAAACTTTCATCTAAAAAACCGCAAATACAGTTTGGGGCTGAGATATAATGAGGTTGGGATTTATAGATTTCTCCTTGCAATGTTGATTCCCAATAATCTGATATAACAACATCCGCATCAGTGCTTATAGCTTTTCTATACATTTCTTCCAGCATGTCCGGTTCTATCCAGTCATCGCTATCCACATGAATAACATAATCCCCCGTAGCATAATTCATAGCAGTATTACGAACCGCAGCCTGACCGCGATTCGTGTCGTGGTTCACGACACGAACTAACATTTTTTCTCCCTTTTCATTCCCCGAATAGGCGCGAAGCGTCTCGAAAATTACCTCTATACTATGGTCCGGGGTACAGTCATTGACAATAATGACCTCCACGCCTTCTTGCATGGTTTGATTCAATACGGAAGATAGGCAACGCTTCACGTATTTCTCCACATTATAGACAGGTATTAATACGCTGATCTTGGGATGAATTGATTCTTCTAGCATTTATTTTCGCAAATTAATGATTATACAACAGACTCGTTTAAGCAAACTTATGGCGTAAGCGTCGGTCAGGCACAACACCAACGCACTTAGCGACGCGTATAGGGAAATAGATTTTAACCCATAAACACTCCAATCCCAATAGGTGCTTACGGAATACGTGAAGAAACCGCATGAGATCTTGGAACAAAACACAAAGAGTGACACAAGTATCACCACATATTTTGAGTATCGCCTCACATACTCCCAAACACTTTCCTTAAAGCCATTATGATAAAGGAAATAAGGTTTCCAACCACATACGATGACCAGCAGGCTAATCATCACTCCCGCCAAAATGCCATTCAGACCAAAAAAATGTCCTAATACGATAGAAAGACCCAGATTCAAGGAAGCCTCCGTCACTGGTGCCCATACATCTTGAAACAGGCCATAGGCGGCCAAAAAGGAATCATTGGTACGCGTCAACCCAATAAATGTATTAATAATCAGAATGACAAAAGCCACAGACGGTAAAATATATTCCTCACCCACCCACAACGTGACAAAAGAGTCTCCCAACATGTATAAGCCGAAACAAACAATAGACGCTAGCCACATACGTAACAAGGTGATCTCCCAAAACAACTCCTTGATATGCCACTTATCATTCTCAGCCACCAAGTTGCCTATACTCGCGTTCAAGCCATTAAGCAAAGCATTCATCAGGGCTGTGACTCCTAACGTAATCAACAGGTAATTGCCATAGATCGCCACCAATGTCAAAGATGCATAGGCATAAATCACCAGCGGACTGGTCTGCGTTAAAATAAAAACACCAATCTTATGAAAAAAGAGTTGCTTGGTTTTCCGGACTATCTCTGGATAAGCCTTCTTCAACCGCTTTCCTTCTGATATCCGCGATTTCAACCACGGATATTCTTCCCGAATACTTCGGTCGAGTACATAAGAGGTGATGATAGCTATCAATACCTCAAATACCATCCACCACAGATAACCGTTCCACAAATACCGAATGGCAAGCAATTGTAATATCACCTTTACGACCTTACCTCCCTGTACGCTTTGCGTTATCTTGTACTCCTTTTGGTCTGCGGATAGCACGACTTGGCGATAGTTGACAAAATATCCCAACAACGCAGCGACCAACAACGCTACGAACGAGCCGTAGGTATACCACAACGGCACTTGTGCTTTGGCGAACAGTAACGGGAAGAAGCACATCAATATCACGGATCCCGCCATGATAATGAAAGCGATCCTGCGATATAGCCAGCCTTGGATGGACACGATATCATTGATCGCCTGATGATCTCTCTCGAACAAAGGCTTGTAAAGGCTGTACGCTACCGCCGTGCCGATGCCTAACTCCGCCAGATTGAGGAAGCCCAGTAAATTCTGCGCCGTAGTATTCAACCCCAGTACCTCTGCTCCCAAATAATCCAAGAAAATCTTCCTTGAAAAGAATTGGAGAATCAGGTTGATGAAATAAAACACCAACGCTATCGAACTGTTTTTTATACTCTTGGATGTTCGTGAATCTGATTTTACCATATTTTTTACAGATCTATTTGTCCCAAGACATGGGACAGCGTACTCCCAAGCCTGAGAAAAGTATTCCTCATAGGAACTCCTTATACCATGGCTCCTATAAGCTAAAATTGTCGTATCTCTACATAATTATTATGGGTGAGCAATCAGGCTTTCAAGTTTGACAAATAATTTACGTGTGGGTTCCAACAAGACAACACATCCTCACACTCAAAATCAAAAAAATCGTTATAATCTCCGGTAATGCGGTATTGCAACAAACGAGAATATAATCGACCTTCATCTTTCGTCAATAGGCCTTTAGAGACATAATTCAATTCTAATTGACCGACTACCCCGTTATGGGTTTGTGCCTTGAATCCGCCTTCTCTTTACGATGAGCGACAACCGCTGTTATATCTTCCATACTTATACTCATAGCAATCGTATCCTCTCGTCTTTTATGTTGTGTATAAGGGGGGGAGAAATGGTATTTCATCCAATCTTTCAAGGTGTAAAGTACCGGGCTGACGCACTCGTTTAACGACCAGCCTAGCCCCACCAAAGGATAAGATACATTGTTATAATCCTCGTTATAATCCTCCGCTTCGATTTTCGGTTTGTCTAACAAGATCAATATATCCCAATCCGAATCCGGACGTGCCTCGTTTCTTGCTTGCGAGCCATACAAAAAAGCATGCCCTCCAGCCGGTACGACTTTACGCAAGGTCTCTTTTATTCGATTTAACACATCCGTTCTCATAAATTCTATGGCATTATATTTTTTCACTTGACGTAAAGATAAATCAATGTATACCAAACTTGCGCATAAATGTTCACCTAATTTCATTCAACATAACCTTTCCCGTTTTTCTACCATCTGAATTAAATTCTGGTGGCTTAAATTCTTTTCTTCAGTTTTTGCTTCCTGTCTCTGATCCTGTCGAACCACAGGTTCAACAGGATCCAGATTGCGATGTCGGTGATGAATAGGACGGTGTTGTCTATTTGTGATACGAGTATCATGTTGATTGTGCTGAAAGATAATGCCATCGCCAATATGCTGATCATTGCTTTGCGCGGGGTAAAGCCCATATCAAGGAATTTGTGGTGGATATGGTTCCTATCTGCCCGGAACAGACCTTTATGGTTACGGGCGCGTACCAATACAACCCGGATTACGTCGAACATGGGAACAATCAATGTTGAAAAGGCGACAACGATGGCTCCTTCGGTATAAGGAACTCTTTCGGAATTGTTGTTGGTATAAGCGATAGCTAAAAAGGCAAGTATGTAGCCTAATGTCAGGCTACCGGTATCTCCCATAAATATCTTTTTGCAACGATTTACTTTACCAAATACATTGTAATAGAAGAAGGGGAGTAGTACTCCCAATGTCGAAAAAGCAAGCATGGCATAGATCCATTGATCGTAATAAAGGTATAAACTTCCGAGAGTTAAAAGCGATATGCTGCTTAACCCAGACGCTAATCCATCAATGCCATCTATCAGATTGATTGCATTGACAATGAATACTGTTAGTAAAATGGTAAAGGGGATTCCCAGCCAGGGGGTGAGTTCATCAATTCCGAAAAGACCATACAGATTATTGATCCATAGACCGGACAGAGGGATAAGAGAGGCTGCAATAATCTGTATAACGAATTTGCTTCGGTAACGCAATCCGACTAAGTCGTCTTTTATTCCTGATAAATACAATAACGTTAAACCACAGATTAGAAAATAAAATTCGGGAATTATAAAATGAAGCCTGTTTATAGGGATTTCATAGCCGATTAGATACCTTAATCCGGTGGTGAAAGCTAATGAAAAGAGGATGGTGGGGACAAAAGATATGCCGCCCAGGCGAGGTATTATTCCGCTATGGACTTTTCGTTCATCGGGGATGTCGAATAGCTTTTTTCGAAAAGCTACTACGAGAATCCTCGGAATAATAAGCGCTGAGAGAATTATTGATATAAGTAAGGATAAAATTATAAGTAGGTAAGCCATTACATTAATACTAGTTATTGACATGACAAAGTTCGTCAGTCACATATGTGAGCTAACGAAAAATGACTAGAAAAAACGATCGTTTTTTCTAGTCATCATTCTGTGCTTTTTAACATTGTGTTAATAAATATTTAGTGCTTTGAAAATCAAAATTTAAAAAAAATATATGTCTTGTGGATATAAAAATTATTCATACCTTTGCGCAGACTAAAATAAACGATCGATTATTTTAGTCATTCGTTTTTATTGTAATATATTGATAGCTATTTGTTTATATACTATATCCCGATTTGTTTTATGGCTGATTTTATTTGAATCTTTTCTCTTATCTAATGATATAAAAAATACAATAACCTTGTAAAGGTAAAGAATGCAGGAATGGGTTTTCATAAGGTTTTATACCTGATAAGTAGCTGGGAAACAGGATGTGTTGAAAAATTGAGGTAAATTAAAACCAATAAGGAAAAATAGTTGTTTCGTTTGGCTGTGCGGACAGATATATTATGCTTATATTTATCCCCTGTTTGTAAAATCTATTTACTTAATAAGGCTAAGATATGTCACGGGAGAAAATATTGATAAGAACATCATGGATAAGCACGATTGGTAACGCTGTACTTTCCGTATCGAAAATTATTGTAGGTTTATTGGCTGGCAGTTTAGCCGTATTGGGGGACGGCATTGACTCGGCGACAGATGTAATTATTTCTGTTGTGATGATTTTTACGGCGCGTATTATGAGTCGGCCACCTTCTAAAAAGTATGTGTTCGGCTATGAGAAAGCGGAGAGTATTGCGACGAAGATTCTGTCACTCGTGATATTTTATGCCGGTGTACAGATGCTGTTGTCGTCTGTTGAAAGTATTTTTTCGGACGAGGCAAAAGAGATACCGTCTGCTATTGCTATATATGTTACTGTTTTTTCTATTGCCGGCAAACTTCTGCTGGCGTTATATCAGTATAAACAAGGGAAGAAAATCAATAGTTCCATGCTGACGGCAAATGCTATCAATATGCGTAATGATGTTGTTATTTCATCCGGGGTTTTATTGGGGTTGATATTTACTTTTATATTTAAACTGCCGATACTTGATTCAATTACCGGGTTGATAATAAGTCTCTTCATTATTAAATCATCTGTCAGCATCTTTATGGATTCGAATGTGGAACTGATGGATGGCGTGAAAGATGTCAATGTATATAATAAGATATTTGAAGCTGTAGAGAAGGTGCCTGGTGCAGGTAATCCACACCGGGTTAGGTCGAGGATGATAGGAAACCTGTATAATATTACCCTCGACATAGAAGTGGATCCACAGATGACACTTATGCAAGCCCATGAAATTGCCGATGCCGTAGAGAAAAGTATTGAAAACTCGATAGATAATGTATATGATATTCTAGTACATGTGGAACCTGCCGGGAAATGCCAGACGGATGAGAAGTTTGGTATCGACAAGGGGATGGTAGAATAATCTGTCGACGTGTGTTACTATCCCAATGGTAATCCGTAATTTGGGTATAAATATCTGTAATCCGTCTACAGTCTGGTTGTCACTGTTTCCTTATTTTTGCAACATCGAAAGGAAGATGATAAAATACCAAATAAGGAAGCGTATGAAAAATAATTCAGTAATTATCCTGATTTGCATGGCACTCTTTGCAGTGAATGTGTGCAACAGTAAAAACAATAACGGAAATAATCAAACAGTAGAAACAATGGAAGATAAAACTCAGGTAAAAGAACCGGTATTGGGACTGGGCAATCCTATTACTGCTAACTTCAGCGGCGATGCCTGGCTGAAGATGCTTTCCACACAACCGGAATATGATTGTAACATTTATAATGTAACTTTCGCCCCCGGTACCCGCAACAACTGGCATTCCCACGCAGTAGGACAAATCCTGCTTTGTACTGAAGGAGTCGGCTATTACCAGGAAAAAGGCAAACCGGCCCAACGTCTGCAACCGGGCGATGTGGTAAATATTCCGGCCAATACCGTCCACTGGCATGGTGCTGCACCCGACAGCCGTTTTACACATATCGGAATCACTCCGAAGGTAAGCGAAAACAGTGCGGAATGGCTTGGCGAAGTGACTGATGAGGAATATACGGAAGCTGTAAAATAGTCGAAGTTTGACTGATATAACAAAAATCTATTAACTTTGTACTGAAACATTTAAAAGGAAAGACTATGGCTGAAATAGAAAAAATGGATCATATCTGCCAGTATAATGACCGGATAGGGCAGGAAACGTTGCACCCGCTGGTTAGCGTGATCGACTTCTCGAAAGTAGCGGGTATAAAACGTGCCCGGATGAGTTACGGCTTTTATGCAGTCTTCCTGAAAGAGGTAAAATGCGGCGACTTGCAATACGGACGTAATTATTATGATTACCAGGAAGGCACGATGGTTTTCACGGGTCCGGGCCAGGTAGTCGGTGTGTCGAATGACGGAGAGGTGATAAAGCCGAAAGGATGGGCGTTGTTGTTTCATCCGGATTTGATTCGGGGGACGACACTCGGACGCAATATAAAGAATTATAATTTCTTCTCCTATGAAGTATATGAGGCTCTCCACTTGTCGGAACAGGAGCGGCAAATCGTAATCGATTGCCTGAAGAATATAGAACTGGAACTTTCTAGGGGGATCGATAAACACAGCCGGATGCTGATTGTTTCCAATATCGAACT
Source organism: Parabacteroides caeci (assembly GCF_023656795.1). Taxonomy (NCBI): domain Bacteria; kingdom Pseudomonadati; phylum Bacteroidota; class Bacteroidia; order Bacteroidales; family Tannerellaceae; genus Parabacteroides; species Parabacteroides caeci. Next base: position 47,119 of record NZ_JAMOKT010000044.1, on the reverse strand, counting down.
GTTGCTCAACTACTGCTTGCGCTTCTATGACCGCCAGTTCATTACCCGCGAGAACGTAAATAAAGATACATTGTCGAAGTTTGAGAAGATATTGAACGACTATTTTCTGTCGGATAAGCCACAAGAGATTGGGTTGCCGTCCGTGCAATATTGTGCAGACCAGTTACATCTTTCCGCAAATTACCTAGGCGACCTGATTAAAAAGGAAACAGGCAAATCGGCTCAGGAACATATACAGTTGATGTTGATTGACATGGCGAAGGAAAAGGTGCTCGACACCAGCCGTTCTATCAGCGAAATAGCTTATGAACTGGGATTTAAGTATCCGCAGCATTTCACCCGTCTTTTCAAGAAATGCGTAGGAACTTCTCCGAACGAGTACCGGGCGCAGAACTAAAGTATGAGAAATAATGGATGGCATGCAGATTGAATAAATAATTTTAATTTGCATGCCATTCGTTATTATGAAAGATTACTGTTTTTATTTCTTTTTGCGGGTAGCGTAGACTCTTGCGAGTGTAATCCAATTTCCTGCAGGGCTTTTAGCGATGCTGCGCCAGGTGAATGAATTATCGGTGATATCGGAGAAAATCCATTTCATAGCTTTTGAGGTTATTTCAGTGAGGATGATTTCGTCACCTTCCTTGCGTGCTTCGAGACGTGCGCATTCTTCGGGGCATCCGTAGAATATTTCCCAGACTTGTCTTTCGGTGTTGAACAGGCGGATGGTGGTTCCGTAGGCGGCGTCGGGCTGAATATCAATGAGCCGCTCGGCTCTTGAAGGGACAATGAAAACGTCTTGTACGGCCATACCGTCAAGTACCCAGGAAAATATCCATTCGCCTTTCACACGGCGTGGGGTGGAGGTATTGAGGCGGTCATTCCAGTCGAGGTCCCATTCGCCAATGACTTTTCCGAAGTAATTGAATTCTTCCGGTATTCTCTCATTCTTACATTTGCAAACTAGTGCTTCTTCAAATTCTTTCATGATTTTCTGTTTAATAGTGTTCAAAGGTTATTACTCAGCAAATATAAGAAAAAACAACAAACTATTCTACCCTCGCATCACGATAACGTGCGGGGGACATGCCGGTGTGAGCTTTTACAAACTTGCCGAAGAAGGATTGGTTGGGGAAGTTGAACTCTTCTGCTATCTCTTTGATGGATTTGTCGGAGTGTTTCAGGCGGTGTTTGATATGCTCGATGGCTGTTTCGTTGATTAGTTCCAATGGTGCCCTGATGAAAGCCGGCTTGTCCAACGAATCAGCCGTATCGCAGATGGAGGCGGCTTATTACGCGGGATGGACGAACAATGCCGGTTCGATGATTGTAAACCCGGGCAAGTTCCTGGCTTTGGCAGTAGGTTCGCTGACACAGCCACTGTTTGCCCGTGGGGAGATTATCGCCCAGTACAAGATTACCAAGCTGCAACAGGAAGAGGCGGCTCTTGCCTTCCAGCAATCGTTGCTGAATGCCGGAAGCGAGGTAAATGACGCCCTGACTGCTTGTCCAGCCGCGAAAAGAGTTTCTTGCTGGACAAGCAAATCACGTCCCTGGAAGCAGTTACTGAGATACAAAGCGTGATTAATCTCTACAGGGCTTGGGGGGCGGAAGAGAATAGCCCACTGTTTTTTATTTTTCGTACAACAAAGGAGGGGTTGCCTGGAAAGTGATTTTAGGGCAGCCCGTTTTTATGCCCTTCAGTAATAAGATTATACAATAATAGTCTCTGATTGTACAATTAAGGTGTGAAAAAGAATATCTATTTTTGCCTTCACTTAATCTAATTGTAATATCATGAAAACAATAGTAGGAAATCTGTGTGCCGGATGCGTGATGCTATCTTTGTTGTTTCTCGGTTGCGGACGGCAGCAGGGCGGGAGCAATGCCGACGGGCAAAAAGAAATATATATAACTTCCTGTTTATTTCCAGAAAATGCTTCCGCAGATGAAAAAGCACGTCTGGCGGCCCATGTCGTACCTTCCGAGCGGCAATTGGAATGGCAGAAGATGGAATTTACCTGTTTTATCTGTTACGGCGTGAATACCTTTACCGATGTGGAATGGGGGACGGGGAAAGAAGACCCTTCCGTCTTCAACCCGACTGAACTGGATGCCCGACAGTGGGCACGGACGGCGAAAGAGGCCGGAATGAAGATGATCCTGCTGACCTGTAAACATCATGACGGATTCTGCCTGTGGCCCTCGGCCTATACCGATTTTTCGGTGGCTTCCACTCCCTGGAAAGAGGGGAAAGGAGACCTTGTCCGCGATGTGGCGGATGCCTGCAAGGAATACGGATTGAAGTTTGCCGTCTATCTGTCTCCCTGGGATAGGAATCATCCGGATTATGGCACGGAAAAATATAATGATTATTTTGTCAACCAACTGACGGAACTGCTGACGCAATATGGCCGTGTAGACGAAGTCTGGTTCGACGGTGCCTGTGGTGAAGGCCCGAACGGGAAAAAGCAGGAGTATGATTTTATGCGCTATTATACAGAGATTCGACGCTTGCAGCCGCAGGCTGTCATTGCCGTTATGGGACCTGACGTGAGATGGGTCGGGACGGAAAGCGGTTACGGTCGCGATACCGAATGGAGCGTTTTGCCTGCCGCTGTATCCAGCCTGAATGCCATTGCCGAATCTTCGCAGCAAGAGGCGGGTAGCGGTACATTCTTACCGGAAGGAGATAAAATGGCGCAGGATTTGGGAAGCCGTTCTTTACTGACGGATGCGAAGGGAGCGATTTGGTATCCTTCGGAAGTCGATGTCTCCATCCGCCCGGGTTGGTATTACCATACCTCGGAAGATTCTTCGGTGAAAACGCCTCAGAAGTTGATAGACATTTATTATAGTTCGGTCGGGAAGAACTCCCTGCTGCTCCTGAACCTGCCTCCCGACAAACGCGGTCTGATCCACGAAAACGATATTTCCTCCCTGAAGAATATGCAACGGATATTGGGAAAGACGTTTGAAAAGAACCTGCTGGAGAATGCCATCCTGTCTTCTGGCAAAACTACCGAACTGACGGATAACGACCTGAAGACTTACTGGCAGAGTTCCGGAGAAGCCAATACGCTCGAAATCTCTTTCAAGGACGAACAGATATTCGACCGGCTCCTTTTGCAGGAGAATATCACGGAAGGACAACGTATCGAACGTTTTGCGCTGGAATGCCTGACAAGTGACGGATGGCAAACGGTGGCAGAAGGGACTACGGTCGGATATAAACGGATTCTCCGCTTTGCTCCCATACGTTGCAATAAGGCCCGGATCATTATAAATGGGGCGAGGGATGTTCCGCAACTATCGGAGATAGGCTTTTATAAGGCTTCAGAAGAAGAAATATAATGTATATAATGCCAGGCTGATTAGCGCGGCAATATTGAAGGTCTACGACAGTGCCTCGCTAAATAATTTGGCATTTTTGTAGTTGGAGGAAATGCCTTTTTAAATAAGTTGGCACTATTGTAGGACTCCGAAATTGCCGCGCTAATCAGCTTGGCAATATTTTTATTTGTCCGGACTTGTTTCTCCGCTTTTTATCCCTTATCTTTACCTGCGTAACTTTAAAAGAACAACACATGAGCCATAAATTTCCTACCATATCAGTCACCAAACTGTTTGTAAGCATCGACCCTCGTCCGGCAACCGAAGAAGAGCGCTGGATGGGCCTTCCTGTTATTGTTCCCGGTTATCGTCCGAGCGGCAATACGTTTATCGACCATCTGATGCCGTTGCTTCATGCCGGAGGGGCGCTTCCAGTGGAGTATTATGCCAAGGAACTTGAAGTGAGCGTCTCCGATTTAAATGGTGCGATAAAAGTGCTGGCCGGTACGTCGGTCGCGCAATTCATTGAAGACTATTCGCTGGAGATGGCCAAATACATGCTGGCGCATAGTAAATCTGAAATACGGGCGGTGGCACAGCGTTGTGGTTATAGTCCCAGCGGTCTGTTCCGGGTTTTCCGGCGACGCTTTAAGATGTCGCCGGAAGATTGGCGGTGGAACTATCGTACTTCTTGACGAGGAACGATCAGCAGTTAAATTCTTCGTCGGAAGAAGGGGCACCCTTCTCAAACTCGGTTTTTAGCTGTCCGACCCATTTCCGGACTCTTTCATCGGTTTTATCGGACTGGTTCTCTATGTCCAGTATCAATCCGAGGAATTGCCCGTTTTGCAGTGCACCGGATCGGTTGAAATGGTATCCTTCCGACGACGTTCTTCCAACCAGGGTGGCTCCCCGGTCGGTGAAGGCTTTTGCTAAAATGCCGATTCCATCGGCGAAATTATCCGGATACTTCTTCTGGTCTCCCAATCCGAAGAGGGCGACTTTCTTGCCGGTCAGGTTGAGACCGGTAAGTTCGGGGAGCGTCTCGTCCCAGTAGGTCGGCAATTCTCCGTCGAACCAGGTGGAAGAGCCTGCGATAATATAATCATATGCATTAAACTCCTTTTCATCGGATTGTTCGACAGGAATGATATCGACGATATCTCCTCCGAACGCTTCCTTTATCTTTTGGGCGACAGCAGCAGTCTTAGCTGTCGCAGTTCCGTAAAATAATCCTATTTTTTTCATTATTCGTTTGCTTTTTTAGTAATCCAACAATTCTTTAGCCGCCTTATAAATCTTCTCTTCATTCGGCAGGATTGCCTTTTCGAGTATCGGGTTGAATCCGACGGGGGTGAAGAGGGAGCCGACGCGCTGTATCGGAGCATCGAGGTATTGGAACAGTTCGGCACCAATCATACTGGCAATTTCCGCCCCGAAACCGGAGAAGACCTTGTCTTCATGCACAATCAGGACTTTGCTTGTCTTCTTGACAGATTCGAAAATAGTCTCTTTATCTAACGGTATCAGGGAGCGGAGGTCGATAACTTCGACATTCCGGTTATGTTCCCGTTGTAACCGTTCGGCAACGTTCAGGCAGAGATGCGTGGTATTGCCGTAAGTGATAATGCTCATGTCGTCTCCCGGGCGGCGGATGCGTGCTTTGCCGAAAGGAACCTCGAAGTCATCGGGTACCACGGCCGAGGCTTCCACCGCATTATATAAAGCTTTCGGTTCGAGGAAGAGGGTAAACCCTTTCGAACGCATGCTTGTCCGGAGCAGGCCGGCGGCATCATCGGCAAATGAAGGGTAAACGATTCGTGCACCTGGCAAGGTCGTCAGTGCCCCTTCTATCGTTTGCGAATGATACAGGCCGCCGCCGATGTATCCGCCCGAAGCCAGACGGAGCGTGATGTTGGGCGTGAACTGTCCGTAGCTTCTCCAGTATTCATGGGTACATTCCACATACTGTTCGACTGCCGGCCAGAAATAATCGGCAAATTCGGCACCTTCTATCACGACATGTATTTTAGGGTCGAAACGGCACATGCCGTTGGCCGTGCCGACGATATAGTCTTCGGCAATCGGAGCGTTGAAGACGCGGGCGTCGCCAAACTCCTGCTGCATCCCTTTCGAGATGTTGAAGACGCCGCCTTTTTCTTTATTGGCAATATCCTGCCCCCAGATGAACGTGTCCGGATTGTACCGGAACTCCGCTTTCAGCGTCTTGTTGATGGCGGTGACCAATGTTTCTTTTTCTCCCTTTTCATCGTGTGGTATGCCATCTGTATACTTCCGGGGAATATAAGGTTCGGGCAAGACAAAATCGGTAACCGTGGCAGGATCAGGGTCGGGAGCGGCAAGCGCTTTCCGGTTGGCTGCGGACAGGTCTTTCTTTGCTTTGTCTTCTATCTCCTTTAACTCTTCTTCGGTGAAACGTTTATATCGGAGAAGCATGCGGCGGAACTTATACAGAGGGTCTGCCGCCTTTACATAATTCAGCTCGTTTTCATCGCGGTATAACGTATGTTTGTCCGAGTTCGAATGCGAACCGATACGTACGCAGTTGGCCTGTACGATGACCGGCGTACGGTTGAGGGCATACTCTTTGGCCTCCGTCATGGCATTCATGGAGTCGAAGACGTCTTTGCCGTTGCAATGGATAATCTTCAGGTTCTTGAACCCCGAGAAGTTGTCGGCAACCTTGCGGTTGGCGGTCTGGTCTTCTTTCGGGACAGAAATGCCATATCCGTTATCCTGAATAACGAAAATGACCGGCAGGCGTTCAGTGCTGGCGCCGTTGATTGCTTCATAGACGAAGCCTTCGGAAGTGGCCGATTCACCGTGGGAAGTGATGGCAACCCCCTTGTGCCCGTAGTAAACCATGGCACGCCCGACGCCGGCAGCATGCAAATCATGTGTACCGGTTGCGGAGGATATATTTTCGATGTTCCATTCTGTTTTTGCAAAATGGTTGGACATGTGGCGGCCTCCGCCTGTCAGGTCGGTCGCCTTGGAGATGCCGTTGAGTATAATTTCTTCGGGAGTCATTCCTGCCGATAGAACGGTGAGCATGTCCCGGTAATAAGGGAACAGGAAATCTTCTCCCTTTTTGAAAACCTGCCCGACCGCAAGCTGAATCCCATCATGTCCGGCGTAGGGAGCATGATACGACCAGCCTAGCGATTGCAGCAGGTAGGCAGGGGCCTTTTCGTCGAGAGCCCGGCCGAGTGTCATCAGATAGAACCACTTTTGCAGTGTTTCTTTATCCGTATTTTTTATATCGTACTTTTTCATGTTTAATTGATTTAATTATTAAAGACTCCAGTTTTCCAGATAATCGGCAATGCGGCGGAGAAAAGCACCTCCCAGAGCACCGTTGATAAGACGGTGGTCGTATGACAGGGACAGGTACATTTTATGCCGGATTCCGATGGTGTCGCCTTCCGGTGTTTCGATGACCGCCGGCTTTTTCTCTATATAACCGACTCCCAGGATAGCAACCTGGGGCTGGTTGATGATTGGTGTAGCGAACAGGTTCTTGAATGTTCCGAAGTTCGTGATTGTGAAAGTGCCTCCCTGAATGTCGTCCGGCGCGAGTTTGTTGTCGCGTGCCTTGTTTGCCAGAGTGTCTATGGCGACAGCCAGGCCGTTCAGGTTCAGCTTGTCGGCGTCGCGAACAACCGGGACAATCAGATTCCCGTCATCCAGCGAGACTGCGATTCCTACATTGATATGTTTCTTCAGAATGATTTGGTAGCCGTTGACGGAGGCGTTTACCTGAGGAAATTCGGACAAGGCTTTTGCTGTTGCCTCCGTAATGGCCGGCATATAGGTCAGGCTGATGCCTTCCCGTTTCCGGAATGCCTCCTTGTTGCGTGAGCGCCATTGAACCAGTTTGGTGACATCTACTTCCACGACAGTTGTCACATGGGGCGATACGTTCTTCGACATAACCATATGGTCGGCGATAATCTTGCCTACACGGTCCATTTCCATTACCTTGTCTTCGCTGCCGGCTGATACCGGGGCGGAAGATATTACTTGTGAAGCGGGAGCGGAAGATGCCGGACTTGTCTGTGCCGGTTTGGCCTGTGAAGCCGGAGCCGGTTTACTTTCAGTTACAGTCTGTGAGGCTGGTTGGGATTGCGTTATCATTGTCGCACCTTTCTTTCCCGAGAGATAATCTTTCATGTCTTTTTTACTCAGGCGCCCCATATAGCCGGTTCCGGGAATCCGGTCCAGTTCATCCTGCGACAGATTAGCGTCGCGGGCCATCTGAAGTACGACGGGTGAATACCATCTTTCGTCTTCTTTGGCGGCCTGTGCTTTAGGGACGGGAGCGGCGGAAGGAATGTTCTTGTTATTTGCCGGTGTTTCAGCAGATTCTTTTTCGGGAATGGTCGTATGACCGGCTGTATCATTATCCGTATCATCTTCCGAGCCTTCGAGTCCGATGATGGCAACGGTTGTGCCTACCGCAACGGTGTCGCCTTCCTGGAATAATATTTCAAGGACTTTCCCGGCAACGGGAGAGGGGATTTCCGCGCTGACTTTGGCTGTGCTTACTTCAAAGAGTACGTCGTCCTCATTGATAGAGTCGCCGGTTTTTACAGACCAGGAGATAATCGTTCCTTCTGTAATGCTTTCGCCCAGTTTGGGCATTTTTATTTCAAATGTAGCCATAATATAATTAACTTTTATCTTTTTGTTTACCGCCGGATGAATAAATCAAACGGACGTGTCCGGGTTTATTCTATTGTTATAATGGAACAAGGAAGGGTGGGTGAAAGTTCTATATTACAGGGTGTAAGTATTGAAAATCCAGTTTACGTCAGCATATTTTTTATTCCTTAACAACCGGATTTCTTCCAGGTCGTGGCAGGTGAATTCGTATCGGTCGCAAGAGGTGTTTTCGTTGGAGAAATAATCGGACAAAGACAGTTTGAATTCGTCGATGGAAACGGGGATAGGCAGCTTGTCTGACAGGTTGGTTACCGGACTTTTTACTGATGGAACGTAATAAGGATGTGTCGTAACTTCCCCGCCGGTATATTCGGGAGAAGGCTGGAGGGCCCGGTCGAGTATCTCCAAGTCTGTGGAGAAAAGGAGCGTGGCATGATGCAGCATTCTCCGTTTATGGATAGCTTGCGCGCTGCCGGAAATTTTCAGGCCGTCGATTGTCAGCCCCTGCCTTTCATCGGAACGGGCATGTAGTCCGTAATGTTCCAGAAAGCGGATAATACTTTCGGTGAATACGGAAGAACGTATCTGATTGCTGTTTTCGATGAAAGTAAGATTCAGGTTTCCCATATCGTGATAAACGGCACCGCCACCGGAATAACGGCGTGCCAGCCTGATTCGTTTTTGCCGGGCATATTCGATATCCGTTTCTGCCCGGATATTCTGGTATTTGCCGATAACGACAGCCGGTTCATTCTGCCACAACATGAAGATATCTTCTGAGAAATTCTTTAAGAGGTATTCTTCTGCGGCAAGATTGAACCAGGCGTCTGTATGGGTGTTATGAATGCAAAGCATTATAAATATAAGCTTTCGTGGATGACTTCCCCGACTGTCGGGTGGGGGAAGATGTTCTTTTTGAATTCTTCGGTGGTAAAGCCGTTCCCGATGGCTATGCCGGCGGCAATAATGATTTCGGAAGCCGGATTTCCCAGAAGATGGCAACCGATAATACGGTCGTCGGTATCCGTTATTAGTTTGCACAGTCCGGCGAACGATTCGTTTTCGGCCATAAAGCGTCCGGAGTAGGTCATCGGTATCTTTACTACATTATATATAATACCGGCAGCCTGTAATTCCTCTTCCGTCTTTCCTACGCTGGCAACTTCCGGGTTGGTGTAGACCACGGCCGGGACAGCCTTATAGCTCATCCGGTCATCGTGTCCCAGTAAGTGGTTGATGGCAACTTCCGCTTCCCGGTATGCAGTATGGGCCAGCATGGAAAAACCGGTGATGTCCCCACAGGCATAGACGTTAGGGTGGGAGGTTTGCATGTATTCATTTACCTTTATGCCGTTTCGGAGAAGTTCGATGCCCAGTGTTTCGATGCCCAGGTTTTTCGTGTTGGCTTTTCGCCCGACACTGACCAGTATCTTGTTGGCCTCGATTGTCTCAGTCTTTCCGTCCTTTTCCACAATCACGCTATCGGGGGTGACTTCGATGACTTTAGTTTCAAGAAAGAATTCGACGCCCTTTTTGGTATATTCGGACCGCAGCATTGCAGATATCTCCTTATCCATCGCACCGAGTATCTCGGGCATCATCTCGATAATCTTCACTTTAACTCCCATGCTGTTGAAGAAAGAGGCGAATTCGATTCCGATTACTCCGCCGCCGATAATAGCAATCGACCGGGGAAGTTCTTTCACATCCAGTGCTTCTTTCGAAGTCCAGTAAGCAATCTCCGACAATCCTTTTATCGGTGGAATGACGGTTTCCGAACCGGTACAGAGCAAAATATTCTTTACCGCAAAAACTTCCTCGCCGCACTGAATCAATATATATCCGTCTTCCTCTCCCCGGATTACAGCTTCTCCCTGTATGATTGTCACGCCGTTGCCGTTCAGCTTGACTTTGACACCCAGTGTCAGTTTTTTGACGGTCTTGTTTTTACGTGCGATAATTTTGCCCAAGTCGAAGCCTGGGGCATTGTCTGCCTGGATTCCGTATTTGGCGGCACTCTTTATATTATCCAGTATTTTGGCTGAATATAATAATGTCTTAGTCGGGATACACCCTTCGTTCAGGCAAACCCCGCCAATGGCATTCTTCTCAAAGAGGATTGTTTTTAATCCATTTTCGGCGGCCCGTTCACCAGCTGTATAGCCGGCCGGTCCTCCTCCGATAATGGCTATGTCATATTTCATAACCTGCAAATTAAATTATTCAAAAGTAAAGAAACGTTCCTGGATGGGATTGAATTCTTTTTCACCCGGCTTTTGGGTCGGTGTTCCGAACGGCATTTGTGCGATAAGCTTCCAGTTCGGATTGAGTTTCCATTCATTTTGCACCTTTTCATCGATTAAAGGATTGTAATGTTGAAGGGAAGCACCTAAACCGGCATCTTCCAGCATCGTCCAGATAGCGAACTGGTGCATGGCAGAAGTCTGTTGCGACCAGACAGGGAAATTATCCTTGTAGCTGGGAAATGCTTTCTGCAAATTTTCAACCACCTCCATATCTTCAAAGAACAAGACGGTGCCATATCCGCAATCGAAGCTGGTATTTATTTTGGCAAGTGTCTTTTCAAAAGCTTCTGCCGGAACGATAGCTTTCAATGCTTCTTTGGTGATGTCCCAGAACTTCTTATGATTTTTGCCCAAAAGAAGAACGATTCGTGTCGACTGCGAATTGAAAGCAGAAGGTACGTTTTTCACTGCGAATGCGATGAGTTCTTTAATCTCATGGTCCGAAATAGGAGAGCTGTTGGTGATGTTATAGTAGGTTCTCCTGTGTTCTACTGCTTCCTTAAAGTTTCTAGTCATAATTTTTACGTAAGTATTTATGTTTATTATTATTACTAAAACCAATAAAGTTGTATTTTTGTTGTACGGAAGTCTGTATGTATTTATAAGTGAAATTTATTGGCGTTTTGTGTGGAATAATCAAAAATAATTTTTACCTTTGCGCCCTGTAAAGAGAGAAACTCTATTAGAATCTTCGTTCTGATCATGATGCTAGTTCGGAAAGGGAAGACAGATAGCAGGAGTTGTAATTAATTTATTGCGTTAATAAAAAAAGAAGATAGCAATGTCTAAAATTTGTCAAATTACCGGAAAGAAAGCAATGGTTGGCAACAACGTTTCTCACTCTAAGAGAAGAACGAAACGTAAGTTTGATGTTAACCTGTTTACTAAAAAGTTCTACTGGGTAGAACAGGATTGTTGGGTTAGCCTGAATATTTCAGCCGCAGGCTTGCGTACTATCAATAAGCTGGGCTTAGATGCAGCAATTAAAAAAGCAGCTGAAAAAGGTTATTTAAACGCTTAATTTGGAGGAAAATAAGAAATGGCAAAGAAAGCAAAAGGTAACAGAGTTCAGGTAATCATGGAATGTACTGAACACAAAGAAAGTGGTATGCCGGGTACATCCAGATATATTACTACTAAGAATAGAAAAAATACTACTCAGAGATTGGAGTTGATGAAATACAACCCGATCCTGAAGAAGATGACTTTACACAAAGAAATTAAGTAATAGGAGATTTTAAACGATGGCAAAAAAAGCAGTTGCAACATTTAAGAAAGGTGACGGTCGTACTTACTCAAAAGTAATTAAGATGGTTAAGTCTCCGAAGACTGGTGCTTACATCTTCCAGGAAGAAATGATTCCTAATGAAGCTGTAAAAGATTATTTCGCGAAATAATCTTTCCTAATAAAGATATAGAAAAGAGGTTCTTCGATATGAAGGGCCTCTTTTTTTGTTCTTTCCTTTCTGCTGAAAAGAACATATAAAGATTGCCTCACTAATCAAATATTTTTTTACTTTTGTATGGGCGTTTGCGATATGCCCTGACTATATTGTCAAATAATAAAATTAATAATATAAACAATTAAGAACCATGAGATTTGATGTATCCAGCACTGCGCTGTTATCCCGTTTGCAGTCTATCAGCAAAGTTATTGCGTCTAAGAACTCTTTACCGATCCTCGACAGTTTCCTGTTCGACCTTGATGGTAATAAACTGACTATAACAGCTTCGGATGCTGAAACACGTCTGGTTACTTCTGTTGAGGTGATGAATTCAAAAGGTACCGGACTTTTCGCTGTTTCTGCCAAGATCCTGCTCGATCCGTTGAAGGAACTGCCGGAACAACCGCTTACTTTTGATATCAATGACGAAAACCTGGAAATCTTTATCCATTTCCAGAACGGTAAATATAATTTTATCGGACAGAAAGGGGATACTTATCCGCTCCAAAAGCCGTTGAATGATAATGCAATTGCAATCATTGTGGATTCACAAATGTTGCTGAACGGCATCAGCCGCTCGCTTTTTGCAACTGCCGACGACGAACTTCGTCCGGTGATGAACGGTATCTATTTTGATATCCATACAGACGATTTGACGTTTGTCGCATCAGACGGACATAAGCTGGTTCGTTTGCGTAACCTTTCAGTGAAATCACCGGAAAGGGCTTCTTTCATTTTGCCTAAAAAGCCGGCTAACCTATTGAAGAACCTGCTGGGTAAGGAAACAGAAATGGTTAATATCAAGTTTGACGATAACAATGCTTATGTGAACTGTGCGAACTTTGAAATGGTTTGTCGTCTGATCGAAGGTCGTTATCCGAATTATAACAGCGTTATTCCACAGGAAAATCCGTTTAAGGTTACTATCGACCGCATCTCTTTCCTGAATGCATTGAAACGTGTATCTGTTTTCTCTAATCCGGCAAGCAGCCTGGTTAAATTGCAGTTGAAGGAAAGTGAAATGGTGGTTTCCGCACAGGATATCGACTTCTCCACTTCTGCTGAAGAAAAGATTGTTTGCCAGTTTGACGGAACAGAATTGAACATCGGTTTCAAGGCAACTTACCTTATTGAAATATTAAGTAACATCAATTCGGAAGAAGTAATTCTCGAATTGGCAGATCCCTCACGTGCCGGCTTAATTGTTCCTGCTGAAAACGAAGAGAATGAGGACCAGCTGATGCTGCTTATGCCAATGATGTTGAATGACTAATAAATAAGAAATGCAATTAAACCTGAAAAACCCGATAGTCTTTTTCGACTTGGAGACTACGGGTATAAATATAGTAAAAGACCGTATCGTTGAAATCTCTTTTGTAAAAGTTCACCCTAACGGCAAGGAAGAATCAAAGACGAGACGGATCAATCCGGAAATGCCCATTCCACCGGAGTCGACAGCGATTCATGGTATTACGGACGAAGATGTAAAAGATTGCCCGACCTTTAAAGAAATAGCCAAATCGCTGGCAGCACAGATTGAAGGCTGTGACCTGGCCGGATATAACTCCAACCGTTTTGATATCCCTCTACTGGCAGAAGAATTCCTTCGTGCCGGAGTAGATATTGATTTGAACAAACGTAAATTTGTCGATGTGCAGACCATTTTTCATAAGATGGAGCAACGTACATTATCTGCAGCCTATAAGTTTTATTGTGACAAAAGCCTCGAAAATGCTCACACGGCAGAGGCCGATACAATGGCGACTTATGAGATTCTGAAAGCTCAGTTAGACCGTTATCCGGACGATTTGCAGAATGATATTGACTTCTTATCCAAATATTCCAGTTTTACCAACAATGTTGATTTTGCCGGCCGCATGATCTACAATGAAGATGGCAAAGAAGTCATTAACTTTGGTAAATACAAAGGAAAGTTGGTGGAAGAAGTTCTGAAAACAGACCCCGGATATTATTCCTGGATTATGAATGGAGACTTCCCGCTGAATACGAAGAAGATTCTTACCGAAATCAAATTGAGAGGTTTTAATTCGAAATAACGCAATGAATAATTTTGAGTTTGCTAATCCTGTAAGAGTTGTATTCGGGAAAGGTACAATTGCACGTTTATCCGCCTTGATTCCTGCCGGAAGTAGAGTGTTAATGGTCTATGGAGGCGGAAGTATTAAGAAAAACGGAATCTATGACCAGGTGACAAATGCATTGAATGGTTTTGAAGTAACTGAATTTTCAGGAATCGAAGCCAATCCGCATTATGAAACCTGCATGAAGGCCGTTGATGTCGTTAAAAAGAAAAATATTGATTTTCTGCTGGCAGTAGGAGGCGGTTCGGTTATCGATGCCACCAAGTTCATTGCCGCAGCTTATTATTATGAAGGCGAACCCTGGGATATTTTATCCAAAGGCGGTGTGATTAAGAAGGCATTGCCACTGGGTGTCGTATTGACATTATCGGCTACCGGTTCCGAAATGAACGAGCGTTCTGTTATTTCACGCGCCGAAACCCGTGAGAAACTGAATTTTGCATCTCCGTTGGTATTTCCGCAGTTTGCAATACTTGATCCGGAAGTAACTTATTCATTACCGGCGAGACAGGTTGCCAATGGTGTTGTCGACTCATTTATTCATGTCGTAGAACAATATCTTACTTATCCGGTTAATGCCAAGGTACAGGATGCTTTCTCCGAGGGACTGATGAAAGTGATTTATGAGGAGGGGCTCAAGGTGTTGGATAATCCGCATGATTATGATATCCGTGCCAATCTGATGTGGGCAGCTACCAATGCTTTGAACGTATGGATCGGACAAGGGGTTCCTCAGGATTGGTCGTCTCACCGTATGGGATATGCACTGACTGCCCAATTCGGCCTGGACCATGCACAGACGTTGGCAATACTTTTGCCGGGCGTTATGACATATATGTTTAAGGAGAAACAGGTAAAACTGGCCCGTATGGGTGAAGTGGTTTTCGGTATAACCGGCGGAACGGAAGAAGAACGTGCCCGTCGAACAATCACGGCCTGCGAAGATTTCTTCCGCCGGATGGGGTTGAAGACCCGTTTGAGTGAATGTGGCATTACAGAAAACGACCTGGATGCATTGGCTGCTCCGGTGGATAGACAAGGCTGGCATCTGGGTGAACATCACAATATTGACAGTAAGGTAACGCGCGATATCCTGTTGTTGCGTTTATAAGGAAAAAGATACATCCGGGAGGAAAATTAATTCCATCCGGGAGAAAACCAAATTTCTTCCGGATGAAACTAAAATCCCTTTCGGATGAATATTTATTTGAATGAATAAGAATGATGCTGAAAGGTAAACATATCATATTAGGAATTACAGGAAGTATAGCTGCTTATAAAGCTGCTTATATTATCCGTGCATTGGTAAAGAAAGGTGCCGAGGTACAGGTTGTAATAACACCCGCAGGGAAAGAATTTATTACACCGATAACACTCTCTGCCTTAAGTAGTAATCCCGTTATCAGTGAGTTTTTCTCTAACCGCGACGGTTCATGGCACAGTCATGTCGATTTGGGGCTGTGGGCAGATGCCATGCTGATTGCTCCGGCAACAGCGTCGACAATCGGCAAGATGGCTAACGGAATAGCCGATAACATGTTGGTGACAACTTACCTGTCTTGCAAAGCGCCCGTTTTCATCGCTCCGGCAATGGACCTGGATATGTTTGCCCATCCTTCTACACAACAGAATCTGGACCGTCTCCGTTCATTCGGAAACCATATCATCGAACCAGCTGAAGGTGAATTGGCGAGCCATCTGGTAGGTAAAGGCAGGATGGAGGAACCAGACAAGATTATAGTAGTTCTGGAAGAGTTTTTCGCTTCCCGCACCGTCCTTGAAAAAAAAAAGATTGTAATAACAGCCGGTCCGACGTACGAAAAGATTGATCCCGTACGTTTTATAGGTAACTATTCTTCCGGGAAGATGGGATTTGCACTGGCAGAGGCCTGTGCACAGCAAGGGGCCGAAGTTACATTGATAGCCGGCCCGGTATCGTTGACGACCACGCATCCGAATATACAACGGATTGATGTGGAATCTGCCGAAGAAATGTATCAGGCGGCCATGACGGCTTTTCCCGGAGCGGATGCCGGTATATTATGTGCGGCTGTAGCCGATTATCGTCCGGAGATACAGGCAGACGAAAAGATCAAACGCGAAAGCAAAGGGGAAATGATGCTTCACCTGATTCCGAACAAAGATATTGCTGCCTCTTTAGGGGCAATCAAACGGGAAGGACAGGTTTTGGTTGGTTTTGCTTTGGAGACAAACAACGAAGCAACGAATGCCGAAAGTAAACTGAAGCGGAAAAATCTCGATTTCATCGTGTTGAATTCGCTTCGTGACGCAGGCGCTGGTTTCCGTTGCGATACCAATAAGATATCCATTATCGACCGTCAGGGAGAAACAACCGGTTATCCGTTGAAATCAAAACAAGGGGTAGCTGTTGATATCGTAAACAAGTTGGCAACATTATTGAAATGAAAATGATTAAAAGACTGTTATTCCTGTTCCTGTTGGGAACTACATCCTTTATCGGTTATGCGCAAGATAGAGCAAACGAGTTTAATGCCCAGGTCAAAATCAACAGTGATAAGATCCAGGGGACTAATAAGCAGGTATATACTACTTTGCAGGACGCTTTGACTCAGTTTATCAATACCCGGAAATGGACGGATGCAACCTTTGGTATCAACGAACGGATTGACTGTACTTTTAATATCATTATCAACGAGGCTACCGATAACAGTTATAAGGCTGAATTGCAGATTCAGGCTAGTCGTCCGGTGTACAACTCAAGTTATGTAACGACTTTGCTGAATTTCCGTGATACACAATTAGACTTTGATTACACAGAGTTCGAACAGTTGGAATATACGGAGAATACGTTAAACAGTAACCTGATCGCTACTGTTGTTTTCTATTTATATACGATTCTGGGACTCGATTTCGATAGCTTTTCACCTAGAGGCGGAACAGCTTTTTTCCAACAAGCGCAACAGGTTGTCACTTTGGCACAGTCTCAAATGTCGTGGAACGGTTGGAAAGCCTTTGACAGTGACCGTAACCGACATGCAATAGCAACAGCATTGAATGAAAATGCTTCGGAAGGATATCGTGACATGTGGTACAATTACCACCGGAAAGGACTCGATGAAATGGCTGCTAATGTGGATCGCGGACGTACTACGATCTTGTCTTTATTGCCGACATTGGAGGAATTGAAGAAAACCCGTCCGACATCTGTCCTGTTACAAATGTTTGCCGATTCCAAATTGGATGAAGTTGTTGCCATATATTCCAAAGCGACAACGACCGAAAAGCAGGAAGGATACAAAATGCTTTCCAACCTGTATCCGGCAATGACAACTCGTTTGGAGCCACTTAAAAAGTAAAAGAGAATTATGCTGAGATCTTTATTCATACAGAATTTTGTCTTAATAGATAGTCTGGATATTCAGTTTGATAACGGCTTTTCGGTGATAACTGGTGAAACGGGAGCCGGGAAGTCTATTATTTTAGGAGCTTTGTCGTTGGTATTGGGCCAACGGGCCGACGGGAAAAGTATCAAGAACGGTTCGGATAAATGTGTGATCGAAGCAACATTTGATGTTTCCAAATATCAATTGGAAGAATTTTTTCATGTGAATGATCTGGAGTATGATCCGGAAATATGTATTCTTCGCAGGGAACTGTTTGCATCCGGCAAGTCGCGTGCTTTCGTCAACGATTCACCTGTGCCGCTTACCGTCATGAAGGAACTGGGAAGCCGACTGATCGATATTCATTCGCAACATCAGAACCTGTTGCTCGGAGATAACCGTTTCCAGATGAAGGTAATCGATGTAATGGCGGAAAACGAAATCCTTCTGATCCTGTATCGTAAAGAATACCAGCGTTATCTCTCTTTGAAACGGGAGTTGAAAGATTTGACGGAGAAGGCTGATCAGAACCGGCAGGAAGAAGATTATATCCGTTTTCAACTGGAACAACTGACGGATGCCCATCTGGTCGCCGGTGAACAGGAAGAACTGGAGCAGGAATTGGAGACATTGTCGCATGCTGAAGATATTAAAGGATCCTTATATAAAATAACCGAATTGCTGAACGGCGAAGAACAGGGAAGCGTGCAGCTTATCAAAGAGGCCCTTTCGACCGCCGATTCGTTGGAAAGGTTTTATCCGAAAGCCAGGGAGATTGCCGAACGTCTGCGTTCTGCCTATATTGATCTGAACGATCTGGCCTCAGAAACCGATGTTCTCAAAGAAGATGTCGAGTTCAATCCTGAACGTCTCGAATGGGTGAACGAACGCCTGAACACTTTGTACACATTGGAACAGAAACACCGGGTTCCGACTGTGGAAGAATTGATTGCCATTCAGGATAAATATACGGAACAGCTACATGATATAGACTCTTTCGACGAGCAGATCGAGGGGATAAAAGCCCAGTTGGAAATATCATATCAGGAGTTACTTCAGCAGGCTGCTGTTTTGAGTGAGCAACGTAAGATCGCTTCCAAAGCTATTGCCTCTCAACTGGTAAAAATGGTTATTCCGCTGGGGATGCCGAATGTGAGGTTTGCCGTAGACTTTGTGGCTCGTCCGGAGCCGGAAAGCGATGGAATGGACGATATTCGTTTCCTTTTCTCTGCCAATAAGAGTGGCGAACTGCAACCGGTTGCCCAAACTGCTTCCGGTGGTGAAATATCCCGTCTTATGTTATGCATCAAGGCAATGATTGCCGGCTTCACAGCTCTTCCCGCTATTATTTTTGATGAAGTGGATACAGGAGTTTCCGGTGATATCGCCGATAAAATGGGGGATATTATGCAGGATCTGGGTACAAAGATGCAAGTAATAACCATTACTCATTTGCCACAGATTGCTGCGAAAGGTAAAGATCATTTCTTTGTCTATAAGGAAGATACAACGGAACGTACGATAACCCGCATTAAGAAATTGAATAAAGAAGAACGTGTTAAAGAAGTTGCCCGCATGTTGAGCGGTGCGTCACTAACCGGTGCTTCGATAGCCAATGCAAAAGAGTTATTGAAAACCAAACGTTGATTATGTCTGTTAAACCTTTTCTTCTCAGAACGGTCATAGATGTAATTACTAACTAAAAATGAACAGTCATGAAACGGATTAGCTTTATATGTTTGTTGATTTTATTGTGCAGTTTGCCGGGACAAGCTCAGTTTTGGATCAGTTTTGGTTGGAATGAGCCACATTGCCAGAGTTGTCTCTGGATGGAACAGGCCATGCGTCTGAATGGAAGACAAGCTGCCGATTATCATAATATCGTACATAAGTACGGTCAGAGAATAGAAAAGGAAGCCCGTAAGCATTACCGCTATTGGGACCAGTCTGCCAAGAAGATATTTAATCTGCGTATGGAACGTGACCGTAAGTTACAACGAGTTCTTTCCCCTTCGCAGTTCCGTCTGTATGTTCGTTTTGTTCGCGAACGTCCGCAGCGTATCCATGATTATCAGGGATGGTATAATAACCCCCACTATCCGAATTATCGTCCCTCCGATATTTGCTGGCGTTATGAAGATCATTACTGGCATAATCAATGGGAATATTCAAACGGACGATGGAATGGGCGTTTTGATGACGGCAAGTGGTATCGGGGTAAATATGATCGTCCCGGTCATCATGATAACGGACAGTGGCGTCCGGACAATCATAATCGTCCCAATAATAACCAGCATTTCAATAAACCGTCCAGACCGGGAAATGATCGCTACGATAAGGACAAAAGACCGGACAACCGGAGAGACCGCGACCGTGATAGAGACAGGAAAGACAAAGACAGAAAAGAAAAGGATAAAAAGGAAAAAGACAATAAACGGCAGGAAAGTAAACGCTCTGAAGTTTACTGCAGAAGCTGAAAATTACTGATTGAACTTTCCGGAACATGAGTTTGTTCCTAGTATAAAGAATAAACTCATGTTCACGCATTTTCTAAATATTCTGGCTACGGTTATCAGCGTGGTAAGCCTGCTGATCGTTACTTACGGGGCACTGGTCGCTTTTATCTCTTTTCTCGGAAACGAACTCAAGCGATTTACCGGACAATATTCAACAATCAATATCCGTCGGCTGCGAGCGGAATTAGGTACTTATTTATTATTGGGATTGGAGTTGCTGATCGCTTCAGATATTCTTAAAACCGTCTTGGAGCCCAGTTTGGACGAACTGGCTATCCTTGGCGGTATTGTTGTTTTAAGGACCATCCTTTCCGTTTTTCTGAATAAGGAGATCAAGGAGTTGGATAGTGAAAAGGAGGCCTCATGAACTGTCAGGATTAGGATATGTCGTTAAAAATCGTACTTTTGCATTTCAGTAAAAGTAGACGGATGTTCAGAGTCAATAAGCGGATATTATTATTTATAGCAGGTTGCGTATGGATTATAGCCGGAGTCAATATTCTCCGGATCGGAATTCTTACGTGGATGCATGATGCCCATTACTCGGTGTTAAAGGTAGGAGAAGCAGTTATTGTGTTTCTGTTATTCCTTAATTTTGTGTTTTTACGTTTGTTCAGAAAGCATAGCCGTCGTATTGCCCAAAAAGGAGAAAAGAATTGTCCTTTTTCTTTCTTTGATGCCAAAGGTTGGATTGTAATGTTTTTTATGATCACTTTAGGAGTGGGAATCCGTCATTCCCGTATATTGCCGGACTCTTTTATTTCCGTTTTTTATACAGGTTTGTCATCTGCACTGATCATAACAGGAGTATTATTTCTTATTCAAGGCGTGAAGGAATGGCGAAACAGTAAATAATGTTTGTATATTTGCATTCGTATTTAAAAGAGAACATACAGTTAATATATATTTGATGAAGGAAAACGAAATGGTGTTCGGCATACGTGCCGTAATCGAGGCTATTCAGGCCGATAAGGAAATAGATAAAATACTTGTTAAGCGCGAGTTGCAGGGAGAACTTTCCCGTGAATTGTTCGAGGTGCTGAAAGGACGTGATATTCCTGTACAGCGTGTACCGGGCGAACGTCTTGACCGCCTGACCCGGAAGAATCATCAGGGAGTGATCGCCTTTATTCCAGCTGTTACTTATCAGCGTCTGGAAGATATTATTCCTTTCGTTTATGAACAGGGAAAGAATCCTTTCATCGTACTTTTGGACGGTATAACCGATGTCCGTAATTTCGGGGCAATTGCCCGTACCTGCGAATGTGCCGGTGTGGATGCCATTGTTATTCCGGCCAAAGGAAGCGTGACGGTGAATGCGGATGCCATCAAAACATCTGCCGGAGCGTTGCATGTATTGCCTGTTTGTAAAGAGAAAAGCATTGAAGAATCCATCCGCTTTTTACAAGCAAGCGGTGTCAAGGTATATGCAGCCAGCGAAAAAGCTTACGAGAACTATACTTCTATCAAATATGACGGTCCGGTTGCTATCGTAATGGGAGCAGAGGATAAAGGAGTTTCTATGGATAACCTGCGAATCTGCGACAGCATGGTGAAAATACCGCAGTTTGGAACGATCGGTTCCCTGAACGTCTCGGTAGCCAGCTCCATCCTGATTTATGAGGTTGTCCGCCAGCGTATGAATGAAGAACAAAACAACTAAAAAGATAAACACAATGAAAAAAGTTATTGCAACAACAAATGCACCGGCCGCCATCGGTCCTTACAGCCAGGCCATACAAGTAGGAAATATGCTTTTCGCTTCCGGACAGCTGGGTATCGATCCGGCAACCGGTAATTTCGTAGAAGGAGCTGTAAAGGAACAGACAGCTCAGGCTTTCAAGAATGTGAAGGCTATTCTGGCAGAAGCCGGTCTTGATATCAGCGACGTAGTCAAAACGACTGTATTTCTTGCTGATATGGGTGATTTCGGAGCGATGAACGAAGTATACGCCTCTCAGTTTGAAGGTGCTTTTCCGGCACGTTCGGCTGTTGCTGTAAAGACTTTGCCGAAGAATGGTTTGGTAGAGATTGAAGTGATCGCTGTAAAGGCTTGATAATCACTGTCAAAAAAATAAGGGACTTTTGAAGTTAAAAGTCAGGACTTTCGTTTTTAAAAGTCCTGTCTTAACATTTCAAAAGTCCCTTATTTTTTTCAGACAAGCCCGTATCTTTATTCTTGAGTCAGTGACAAACCTACTATTTTGAAACAGGAATCGCAATCAC
The DNA here is from genome assembly GCF_023656795.1 of Parabacteroides caeci. Lineage (NCBI taxonomy): Bacteria > Pseudomonadati > Bacteroidota > Bacteroidia > Bacteroidales > Tannerellaceae > Parabacteroides > Parabacteroides caeci. Next base: position 25,140 of record NZ_JAMOKT010000044.1, on the reverse strand, counting down.
CTTCGATGAAATCGACTGTTTTTGTTCCGGCCGGCAAAGCGGGGAAGTGCAACTTAAAAGAGTACTCACCTGATTCCGGCATTGTGAAGCGTTCGTCCGGTGTGATGCCGTCTGCTGATGTTAGCGGATAATGAGTACCGTCTTCTGTTTTCAGGAAAGTGTCCTTACCGATACTTACCCAGTATCCGGGAGAGTTAAAGGCTTTCATATGGAAAATCGTTTCAGAACCGGTCAACTCTATTCTGTTGATCTCTACAGTTTCCGTATTGCTTGATTTTTCGATAGGAAAATCAACAATGGTCGTGTTTCCTTCCTTTTTCACAGACATAATACGGTCTGATTTGTTTACCCATTTGTTAAGCTTACGTTTAAGTAATCCTTTTCCGTATCCGCTCCAGCTATGCAGAATGATTCCTTCCGGTGAGATAATGACGTAATGAGGTATTCCTCTTACATTATATTTAGCTGCCAGTCCGCTCATTCCTCCAAAATCATTCAGGTTTACCCATGACATGTCTTTCGTTTTAGAAATCTCTTTCCATCCTTTTTCTGTGTCTGTGCTCAGACTAATGACAGTTACTTTGTCTTTCCAGGTTTCGGATATTTCTTTCATTTCCGGCAAAGCCATCATACAAGGACCACAACCGCGGCTCCAAAAATCGACCAGGAGATATTTACCTTTATAGTCGGCCAGATGATGAATATTGCCTTGCAGGTCGTAGAGGTCGGTATCCGCCATTTCATCGCCTTCTTTCACTGTAACGGGAGGATAAAGACATACCGTGATTTCCTTACCAGCCTGAGAGTTTTTCTCATTATCGGATAACTTGTTGTATAAAGCAATCAAATCTTCCTTATAAGGATAGTTTTCCATGTATTTACTTTGCTTGCATTGGCCAAGCAATTTATCCATCCAGACTGTTCCTTTAGGAGTTTGCTGCATTATTTCGATTTCTTTTTGGGAGGAGATCAGTCGTAATGAATCCGTTTTTTTCTGAAGTTCTTTCATTTCATTCCTGATCGCATTCTTTTCTTCTTCGGAAGGATTGCCCGTCCTTCCTTTGGAGAACAAATCCATTAACTGTATATAGATTTCCTGTTCTTTATTGCATTCTTCCCGGCAAGCGTCGGCATACCGGTTTAAATCCTGCTGTTCCTGGATATCGGCCGATACATTCCATGTCCTGATAAGTTTATTATTACCGGTAACGGTTGTCTCTTTGCCGGGAGCCACCCATACATCGAGCCAGGTGTTTGGAAACCCTTTGTCATGGCTGGAGACCATTAATGCTTCGGGAGCATTGTCGACGGTTTCACCTTTGAAGGTAAAACATTCATTGATGACCGTATCCTGAGCGATCTGGCTCATGACTTGTCCGTCACTACGATAAAGGACAATCTGGGTACTGTCCTCCAGTCCGGAGATTTTGCCTTTTATCGTGAATTCGTTTTGTGCTTGTGCAGATATAACGAATATAAGCGATATACCTGCTAAAAGTGCTTTTACCATATTTATATGAATTAAGTAAATGCAATATTACGATTTTTTCGTAATTAACAAGCAGGATAGGTGAAATATTATTGTTTACCGGCCGAATAATTTAGTAAGCAGGTCTTTTTTCCCTATTTTTTGTAATGCCTGGGTTATCTGCCTGCGAAATTCCGGTTTATACCAGAAGAAGAATTGCCGTTGTGCCAGTTTCTGTTCTTTTGTACGGGCTGTATATACTTTTTCTAATGTATAAGGATGATAACCTGTGTAATATATCTCCGTAGCCAGTGTCATGGGTGTAGGAGTGAAGTCCTGTACCTGTTCCAGTTGGAAATGCAGTTTCTTGGTCTCGATAGCCAGTTTTGCCATATCTTCTTCCGTACAGCCGGGATGGCTGGAAATGAAGTATGGAATTAATTGTTGGTTAAGTCCCTGCTGTTTGTTGATACGGTCGAATATTCTTTTGAATTGTCCGAATTGATCGAAAGAAGGTTTGCGCATCATTTTCAGAACATTGTCTTCCGTATGTTCGGGAGCCACTTTCAGACGGCCCGATACATGCCGGGCGATCAACTCTTCCGTGTAGTTCTGAGCCGACTTATTCACGATTTCATCGTCGTAACGGTGTAACAGCAGATCATAACGTACGCCGCTACCGATAAATGAGCGTTTGATCTGTGGCATACTGTCCACTGCTTTATAAATGTCCAGCAACGGAGTATGGTCCGCATTCAGATTCTTACAGATGGCAGGAGAGATGCAGGACGGTTTTTTACATTTGGCGCAAATACTCTGATCTTTACCTTTCATCCGGTACATATTGGCGGAAGGACCTCCCAAATCACTCAGGTATCCTTTGAAATCTGGCATTTCCGTGATAGCCTTTACTTCTTTCAGGATAGACTCTTTGCTCCGGGAAGCGATGAACTTTCCCTGGTGGGCGGAGATTGTACAGAATGCACAGCCACCAAAGCATCCCCGGTGCATATTTACTGAAAACTTGATCATCTCGAATGCCGGTATGACTTTTCCCTTATATTTGGGATGCGGCAAGCGGGTGTAAGGTAGATCGAACGAAGCATCGACTTCGGCTTCCGTCATAGGAGGGAAAGGAGGATTCACTACAATAGTCTGCTTTCCAACCTGCTGGAGAATACGCGATGCATTATATTTGTTCGATTCTTCTTCGATATGACGGAAGTTTTTGGCCTGTTTTAATTTATCGCGAAGACACTCTTCATGTGAGAAAAGCACGATGTCATCGGGCTTTATCTCTTCCTTTCCTGTCAGATAAACTGTTTGGCGAATATCTTTTAATGAATTAAAAGATTCTCCGGCCTTCAGGCGGGTAACTAATTCATTTATGGGTAGTTCTCCCATTCCATAGATCAGGAGATCTGCCGGACTGTCGATCAGGATACCTGGTCGTAACCTGTCCTGCCAGTAATCATAATGAGACAGCCTGCGTAAAGAAGCCTCGATTCCACCGAGTACGACCGGTACGTCGGGATAAAGCTCTTTCAGTATTTTGGTATAGACAATGCTGGGATAATCCGGGCGCATTCCTGCCCGGCGATCCGGAGTATAGGCATCATCGCTACGTAACCGTTTATTGGCCGTATAATGATTGATCATCGAATCCATTGCTCCGGGTGAGACTCCGAAGAAGAGGCGGGGAATGCCCAGTTTTTTAAAATCACGATAATCTCCGCGCCAGTCCGGCTGCGGAACAATAGCCACCCGAAGCCCCAAGGCTTCCAAGGTACGTCCGATAACGGCAGCACCAAACGAAGGATGATCCACATAGGCATCCCCACTGAAAAGAATTACATCTATATAATCCCATCCACGCGCTTCAACTTCTTTCTTGGTGGTGGGCAACCATGCTTCCGGTCTGAATGTTTTCATGTTGCAAAGGTAGGAATTTGAGCTATAACTTTAGCTTATAGTGGATAGATTTTAATGATTGGCATATAAGGAAAGGATGTTTTACCTTTGTAACCGAAAAGAAAAATATAGGCGAAACGGTAAACATTATCAATAAGATATGTGTTCTCTTAATAAACATAATTATTAAAAAATAATACAGTATGAAAGCATTAACAGACGAAAAGCTCACTATCGTAGGTGCAGCAGGTATGATCGGTTCAAACATGGCCCAGACAGCTTTAATGATGGGGTTAACTTCTAATATTTGTCTTTACGACCCTTTTGCTCCGGCTTTGGAAGGTGTTGCAGAAGAAATGTTCCAGTCCGGATTTGAATATGCAAACATAACCTATACATCCGATATCAGCGAAGCGCTGAGAGGTGCCAAATATGTTGTTTCATCCGGTGGTGCAGCCCGTAAAGCCGGTATGACCCGTGAGGACTTATTGAAAGGTAATGCTGAAATTGCTGCTCAGTTCGGAAAGGATCTCCGTGCTTATTGTCCGGACGTAAAACATGTGGTAGTTATTTTTAATCCGGCCGATATTACCGGATTGATCACATTGCTGTATTCCGGATTGAAACCTTCCCAGGTAAGTACTTTGGCTGCACTTGACAGCACCCGTCTGCAAACAGCTTTGGCACAGCATTTCGGAATCCGTCAGAACCTGGTAAAAGGTTGCCGTACTTATGGAGGTCATGGCGAACAGATGGCTGTTTTTGCTTCTACTGCAACTGTCGACGGTAAACCGTTATTGGATTTGATCGGTACTCCGGAACTGACAGACGAACAATGGGAAGACCTGAAAGTGAAAGTTATACAGGGTGGAAAACGTATCATCGAACTTCGCGGTCGTTCTTCTTTCCAGAGTCCGTCTTACCTGTCAATCGAAATGATCCGTGCCGCTATGGGTGGCGAAGCATTCCGCTGGCCTGCCGGAACATATGTTCACTCCGGTAAATTCGACCATATCATGATGGCGATGGAAACAGAAATCACTAAAGACGGTATTTTCTATAAAGAAGTAGAAGGAACACCGAAAGAAAATGCAGAACTGGCAGAAAGTTATGTTCATCTGAGTAAACTGCGTGATGAAGTGATCAGCATGGGTATTATTCCTGAAATCCATCTGTGGCATACATTGAATCCGCACATGAAATAAGCCGTTTCTTATATGTTATATACGAAGAAGGGAGCGACCGTTAATCGGCACTCCCTTTCTTTCTTTGTAATTTTATTTATAATGTTCTTTCCGGATACAGGGCATCCCACCATTCCGGTTCATCTTTTAGCCATTTGGCAAACCAGGCAAAAATCGTGTTCTGCCATTCCAGGCGTTTTTTGTAATCAGCTACACCGTGGTTTTCTCCGTCAACCTGGATAAATTCCACTGTCTTGCCGAGTAGTTTCAATGCCAGGAACATCTGGATACTTTCGCCAACCGGGACATTTGTATCGGCATTGCCATGTAACAGCAATAACGGAGTTTTGATCTTGTCAGCGTTGAACAACGGACTGTGTTTAGTGAAGAACTCAGGGTTATTCCAGGGATAAGTTCCGGTATTGGCTACGGAACAGTAACCATATCCCCAATATCCTTCTCCCCAATAACTGCTCAGTGCACTGATACCGGCATGGCTGACAGCAGCAGCAAATAAATCGGTGCGGGTTTGCAGATATTGTGTCATAAACCCTCCGTAGCTGGCACCTGCACAACCGATCTTTTTAGGGTTTACAAAGGAATGTTCTTTACAAAACAATTCTGTGCCGCGGATAATTTCATCGGCAGTCGGTTCTCCCCAGGCATTTACGTGGCGGGCAGCAAATTCTTGTCCGAATCCGGTTGTTCCGCTGGGATTGAGCGTATAGACTACATATCCCTGGGCGGCATACATATGCATGGAGTAGCTGAATTCCAAAGCACGGTTCGTCGGCGAAGTTCCTCCATAGTAATAGATGATCATCGGGTATTTTTTGTCCGGATCGAAATTTGGTGGCAGATAATAACGTCCCTGTATGGTTGTTCCGTCTTCTGCCGTGAAGTTCCAGTCATGAACTTCTCCAAGTTTAACGTCTTTGAGTTTTTCTGCAGACAGGTCGTAGATCAGACGGTTCTTTCCACTTTTCAAGTCATAAGCGTATAAACGATTTGCGTTTGAAGTACTTTGTCCGTAATAATACATTACCGGAGCTGTTTCTGCCAATGAGTAATTATAAACGACGTCTTCAGAAGTATTGATCTGTTTGATTTTTCCGTTTGCCGGATTACAGGTATAGATACGCAGATAGTCCTGGTCTTCCGTCATCATATAAATCTGACCGTCGTATTTGTTCCAGAGTGCACCAGTTACATTCGGATTGAAATCCTTGGTTAGTGCCGTTGCTTTCCGGGTAGTCGGATCATACAGGAATAACTGGCCGTCGTATGTATTTGAGATTTGTCCTTCCCTGATATTTAAACCGATTCCACCGAAAGCATTTCCCGATCCGCTAACCAGTAATTGTTTTCCGTCGGGAGAGAAAGTTCCGCCGTTCACATATTTGGCATGTTCCCAAAGGGTATCGACTGCCATCGTTTGCAAGTCGAGTTTGTATAACGAGTTGCTGGAATGAGGTAGAGATGTATAATCCGTTTCACTGGTACTGAACAACAGGTAACGGCTATCCGGGCTGACATCATTAATATATGTACTGTTATGTCCGAATGTCAGTTGTTCGTATAGTCCGGATTGCAGATCGTAGCGCCAAATGAAATAACGGTTACGGAATCCCGGCAGACGGTCGTTCGGTTCGAGGATACGGAGCATGTCGGGGCCATCCTTCGGACCTTCCTCCTGTATGGTGAAGAGGAGTGTCTTTTCATCCGGGGTAAAGTTGAAGCTACCTTCCGGCAGGTTATCTGCCAGTATCTCTTCCTGCATGTTGGCCGGATCGACTGTCACCAGTTCCTTTCCATTCATGCCGGTACGGGTGAAATACATTTTATTACTGGTCGGCATCCAGCTGGCACTCATGATAAATCCTTTATCCTGCAAAAGGATGCGTCCGCTGGCGGCTTCACGCAATTGAGCGTATGATTCGCTTTTTCCACCTTCCAGGCGTGTATAATATTTCACTAATACATATTTGCCGTTGGGAGACAGGCTAACGCCACGAAAGTTTGTTCCTTCCAGAATATCCCGTGAGGTATATCTTTTATCCGGATTAAGTGAAGCAACGACTTTCGCTTCTTCCTTACTTTTATAGATTGCCTTTAATGTAGGCGGACAGGTATCGTTGTCGGCTGTCAGGTATTTCACAACCACTTCATACCGGTGCGGTTCCATTGTCAGTTCAGAAGTTGCACTCACCGGTTTGTTATTTATATACACATCGAAAGAACCGGGGCCGGAAACTTCTAAAGTTCCTTTGGTATAACGGTCACTGTTCAGATAAAAGGAGAAAAGATGCAGGGCATATCCTTTTTCCGGAGCCTGGAAACTGATTATTCCAGCTGTATCTGCATCCAGAATGGTCGCGTTGGCGAATGCTTTGTCGAAAGGGACTGTCGATTTTAACAGATTTTTGATCTCGAAAGGTTTTCCGTTTACATTCAGGCTGTCTGCCATGATCGGTTTATTAACCGGAACAGGACCGGTATGCAGAAATTGCATCACTTTTATATCTTCTGCTGCCTGTAGAGTAAAGGCGGAGAGAAGTAATGCAGAAAGTAAATAGGTACATTTATTCATGTTATCTTGTATTAATTAATAGCGAATTCCGCTGACCATATAAAGTTCGTGGGTATCTTCCATTGCCTCGATATGAAAATAAGGTTCCATCAAGGCGGCAACTTCCCTAGCCGTAGGCAGGCCGAACGATATTCTGTTTGCTTGTTTATTGTGATGTCCGTTTATGTTTTCCCTCCCTTCGCTGTGGCAGATCACAAGTTCACCTCCCGGGACAAGTAATTCTGCCAGATGGCCGATTATCTCATCCGGATGTTCGAAATGAGGAAAAACACTATAGGCAATAATAAAATCGAACTGTTCGTCTTTCAGTTCCATAACATCCATGCAACGGAAATCGACTATCGGGGTAGCATATTTGTTTTGTGCTGCTTCAATCATCCGCGGCGAAATGTCTATTCCTGTAATATGGGCTGGTGAATAAGTTAACAGATACTGTTCGAGTACACCGGTTCCGCATCCGACATCCAATATGCGAAGTCCTTTATGCAGAGTGGTCTGTTCCAGTATCTGATTGATTTTTTCTGGTGCATGATAGCAAAGTTCGTCCCAGCGATCTGCTAATGCATCAAAGAAACCGGCTATAACATTCATGGTAATTGTCCCTCCCATACAAAACAATCGGTGAATTGCTCTTTGAACTGAGTCGGTGCTTCGAACAATCCGAATACGGAGGAACCTGACCCAGACATAGAAGCGTAGATGGCCCCAGCCTGGTAGAGTGTTTCTTTGATCCGACCGATAACCGGATGTTTGCTGAAGACGCTCTTTTCGAAATCATTTACCATTAAGTTTTTCCATTCGGAAACCGGTTTGTTTATAATATCTTTTAGTGAGATTGCCGGAACTTTTGGGGTGACTAATGAATAGGCCTCCGGAGTGGAAACGGCAACATCCGGTTTTATCAGGCAGAAATGATAGCCTTTTAATGATAATTCGACTGGTTCGAATATATTTCCTGTTCCGGTAGCGAATACCGGTGTATTGCGGATAAAGAACGGACAGTCAGCACCGATGGAAGCTGCGATTTTTTCCAGTTCGTCTGCATGGATATCCAGTTTGCAGAAATCATTCAGCAATTTCAGCATGAAAGCGGCATCAGCCGATCCGCCACCCAGTCCGGCTCCGAAAGGGATAGCTTTAAGGAGATGGATTTCCAGAGGCGGTATTTCATATTGTGTTTTCAGCAGGTTCAGTGCTTTTATCACAAGGTTTTTTTCCATGGGAGCATCCACCTGTATTCCTGTCTGGGTGAAAGATAGTTTTTCAGCATTCACTATTTCAAGTGCATCTTTCACAGGGATAGGATAGAATACAGTCTCGATGTTATGATAACCGTCTGTCCGTTTACTAACAACGTTTAGTCCCAGGTTTATTTTGGCATTAGGAAAACAAATCATAGAATAGATCCTTTAAATTATGTTTTTTAGACAAACGTAGGCAAAATAATTAGGATAAACAAACGTAACGTATAGCTTGTATAATCGAAGCTGTCATAAATCTAAAGAAAAGAACTTATTTATTTTTCAATTAAATAGTTGTCATGTAATTTATCGGTCGCTAAACATTTGTTTGAAAATAGCAAAAGCGACTACCAAATGAATAGTAGTCGCTTTTATGTTATACTGGGAAAGGGAAGAGGGATTACATATTTTGGAAGTCCTTTAACCTTTTCTGTAATTCTTGACGAGCAAAGAAGATACGACTCTTCACTGTTCCTAAGGGCACATTAAGTTTTTCTGCTATTTCGTTATACTTATAGCCACTTAAAAACATGGAGAAGGGAACCTTCAGATCATCGTTCAATCCGTTGATCGCTTTGGTGATCTCCTTAATTTGATACGCTTTATCCGGTGAATCAAATCCGGAATCATTGACAACATCCAGATTATATAAATCTGCACTTGAGTCAACAACTGTCTGTACACGCACAATCTTATGGTAATTGTTTATGAAAATATTACGCATGACAGTTAAAACCCATCCTTTGAAATTAACATTGTCAACGAATTTATCCTGATTATCTAGTACCTTTAATGTAGTATCCTGTAGCAAATCCTGAGCATCGTCCCGGTTTGCAGTGAGCATAAGTGCAAAATTCATCATGTTTTCTTGCAAGCTCAATAATTTTTGTTGAAATTGTATCCCATTCATATTACTAACTTTTTGAATGTTTATTGTCGGTTATGTGCTGTGTTTCAATACTGAAGCACAATACAAAAATATGTAATTTAAATCAATGAGACTAATTCTTTGCATAATATTAATACTTAACGCTCAATCTTAATATTTATAGGCTAAAAACGTCTGATACTGAGTAGGATTTGCAAGTTTGTAGCTTGTATATGTTTAACATTTACAAGTTTGGTGTTGATTTATTCAACAAGGCATAAAATGAATCTTGAGCAATCAATACAAATATAGAAAATTATCGGATAAGAATAGTAATTATCATTAAAAGAAACAAGAGTAAATCGAATGCGGGTTTTTATAAATAAAGAGAGCGATGTCAGTAATTTATGTAATTTACCGACATCGCTCTCTTTATGATTGTCTTTTTTATATAATGAATTTATCTCTGACCTTCACCGATCATCTCTTCAGCCAGATATTTATCTGCATCTTTTTGGATATTAGGTAATTCCAAACCGTAACCTTTTATACGGTCTTCTCTTTTCAGGAGATATGAAATGAGAAGTGCAAGTATACCAAAACAGGTAAAGATAATCATTGGAATGGTATAATCGTAAGTCGGTTTTTCATTGACATAACCGGTTATACAGTATTTATCGAGTACTTTACCTATGAGGTAAGGCACACCCATTAATCCCCAGTTTTGTACCCAAAAAATAAGGGCATATGCTGTTCCTAACTTATTTTCCGGAATAATTTTTGGAACAGAAGGCCACATGGCTGAAGGTACAAGCGAGAAAGCAATTCCTAACAGGATAACCAGTACAAGTGCTACCAACCAATTATCCAGGAATGGTAAAGAGAATGTGAAATGGATGCATACAAGCATGATTGCACCGATCATCATGATGGTGGCACCTTTCCCTTTCCGATCGTACAGGTTGCCGAAGAACGGAGTCAGCAGGATAGTACCAAACGGCAGGATCGAGGGGATGATTCCGGAAAGAGTAGGTTCAATACCGAATTTGTTAATCATCAGGCTGGGTGCGTATTTCAGAAACGGGAATACGGCGGAATAGAACAATACGCATAAAAGGGCGACATACCAAAAGCCTTTAAGGGTAATAATATCCAGGATATCTTTGGCACGGAAAGGAGCTTCTTCCTCTTCTTCACCTTCGTCGAGGATTTCCTGATCCCGTTTTTTATCCATTACAACGAATACGATGAATGACAGGAATCCGATGCATAATAAGATTAGTCCGATAAAAATAGGTATACTGATAGAATTATTGAAAGCCCGGCTCAGAATAGGCGTTATACCGATTGCTAAACCTGTTCCGATACGGGCACACGCCATTTCAAGTCCCATTGCTAATGCCATTTCCTTACCTTTAAACCATTTGACAATGATTTTCGATACGGTTATACCGGCAATCTCGATGCCTACGCCAAAGAGTGCATAGCCTAAAGAGGCAATGAGTAGAGGATAACCCCATTCGGTTCCGAAAACAGAAACTGTTTCACCACCGAAATCATGAGAGATACCGAACCATTTAATGAAAACACCGACCAGCATGATACCGGTGGCCATTAAACCAGTGAAACGTACTCCCATCTTATCAAGGATCATACCGCCGAAAATAAGCATTAACAGGAAAACATTGAACCAGCCGTATGCACTTGTAAATTTACCGTAGTCATCGCCACTCCACCCAAGGCCGCCGCTCATGACGGGGGTTTGTAATAAATCCTGAAGCGGAGCCATCATATCTGTAATGAAGTAACCGCAAAGCATTGTAAATGCAACGAGTGCCAAAACCGACCATCGTGCCGTTTTGGATTCGCTCAATTTCATTTGAATTTGTTTTACCATGATATTTGTTTTTATTAAGTTGTATTATTTGTCTTCTTTCATGAAAAGGGGGAGGGCATCGGCTACGATGAACGTGCTTCCTCCGATAAAGATCGTATCTTCTTCGCCGGCTCTGGCTAACGCCCGTTCAACAGCAATGGCGACAGAGTCGCATGTGACGCCGCTAAGACCGTGCATCATACCCATGGCGGCAATTTCGGCTGCCGGCATTGCCCGTGGAACGGATGCCTGTGTAAAAAAGTAGAAAGCATCCTGGGGCATCAGGTCCAGCACACCGTTAATATCTTTGTCGTTTACCATGCCGACGATCATATAAGTATGACGGGAACGCTTCATTACTTCTTTCAGCTGCATGTTCAGATATTGCCATCCGCCGGTGTTGTGGCCTGTATCGCATATCACTTTTGGTTTTTCCTGCAAAACCTGCCAGCGTCCCATTAGTCCGGTGAATTCAACTACATGCTCGAATCCTTCGCGTACAGCTTCCTGAGGTATATCGATTCCCTGAGTGTAAAGCAGATTGAGAGCAGCCAGTACAGTTTTGGCATTTCTTACTTGCGCCACTCCGCCCAATTCACCGAATAGTTGTCCGTACTCGACGGAATCAAAATACCATTCGCCGGTATCCATCAGATATGATTCGTTTAGCAGGTCTTCCTGTGAAGCAAAATAAACCAGTGTCTCATTCCTGTGAGCTGCATCGGCAAATACCTGTGCAACGCTTTGGGTATATATTTCACCTACCAGTGCCGGAACTTTGGGTTTGATGATCCCTGCTTTTTCAAAGGCGATCTTTTCTACCGTATCGCCCAGAAACTGGGTATGGTCGAGACTGATATTCGTGATAATACTCAGGATAGGAGTGATAATGTTGGTGCTGTCCAACCGTCCGCCCATGCCTACTTCGATAATGGCAAAATCAACTTCTTCAGCTCGGAAATAATCGAAAGCCATGGTAGAAGTCAGTTCGAAGAAGGAAGGGTGAAGTGGTTCGAAAGTGGTACGATGGCGCTCTACAAAATCTATTACATATTCTTTGGGTATCATTTTACCGTTGACACGGATGCGTTCGCGGAAATCGATCAGGTGGGGAGATGTGAAAAGTCCGACTTTATATCCCGCCTGATGAAGGATCGCTGCCAGTAAATGGCTGACGGAACCTTTTCCGTTTGTCCCTGCTACGTGGATTGTCTTATAGGCTTTATGGGGATTCCCCAGATAATTGTCCAGTGCAATACTGGTGTCCAGTCCCGGCTTGTAAGCGGATGCTCCGCTGTGCTGAAATACCGGAATGCTTGTATATAGATAGTGAAGCGTTTCTTCGTAAGTCATGCTGTTAGTTTTTTATAATTGGCAAAAGTACTTAATTTTATTTATACCTTTGCACCCCGTGAATATAAAAGTACAAAGAGATGAGTAAACAACGTATAGCTTACACTCCTACAGGAGGGGTATGTTCTAAAATGATGATTGTTGACGCTGAAGACAATGTGATTACCGGAGTTCAGATTGTAGGCGGATGCCAGGGAAACACACAAGGTTTATCAAAATTACTGGTCGGCATGGAAGTACAGGACGCCATACAACGATTGGAGGGCATCGATTGCCGTGAACGGGGTACTTCTTGCCCGGACCAACTGGCACAGGCTTTAAAGAAATTGAGTTGAACCCTGTTGCCAGGTTTTATTTCCGACGGATTAAGGGATATCTTTCACGATCCTGAATCCGTTGTTGAAATGTTTACTTCCCGGGTAAATATAATAATGACAGGTAGGACGGCAGCTCGCCCGTTCGTTGAACCAGGTGCCTCCCCGTACGACGGCATATAGTCTGCCATCCTTTTCAAAACTGTCGGAACACCATTCCCATACATTTCCGCTCATATCATGGATGCCCAGTTCATTCGGTTTCTTCATGCCGACCGGATGCGGTTTGCCTTCCGAGTTTCCGGCATACCATCCCAGACTGTCGAGTTCCATCCCTCCGCTGTACAGATGATCGCGTTTACCGTATAATCCGCCGCGGGCAGCATATTCCCATTCTTCTTCTGTCGGCAGACGTCCGCCCGCCCATTGGCAATAAGCTTGTGCTCCGTACCAGGTAATATAAATGGCCGGATGTGCTTCATACCCGGGGATCGGTTTCCCTTGTCCGATTCCCCAGTTACATTCATAATATAAGGGTTGTCCTGCATCCGGCCCTTCTTTTACCACCTGACTTCCGTAAGCTTTTAAAAAAGCGGCAAACTGGAAATTGGTTATTTCGTATTTACTGATGGAAAAACTTTTAACCGTTACTTTATGGGGTGGATTATTGTCTTCTTTATAGGTTGATCCCATTGTAAATGTACTGCCTTTCACTTCAATCATTTCCGGATTGATATTGGTCGACAGCCATTTGCGAAATTCTATATCTTTTATCCGTTTCCGGGCTTCTTCACGATCTTCCTCCCTGACATCACTTTCGATGAATTTGTTGAGGTAAGAGATGGATATGTCGTATGCTTCATCCCCTTTTAGCGGAAGCAGGCGTTCGTACATCGTTGACAGGGCAATATATCCGTCGGTTCGTTCCGGGTCCAGGCGCACTCCCTGTTCATATAGTTTATATGCTTCTTCCGTGTATTTATTGATTTGAATAGCACTGCCGCTTAATGACAGCAGGTTGTCTGCCTGCCGGATGCAGTCATCTGCATAGGGATTGATCTGGTTACTGATGAGGCGGGCGAATTTCGTCTTTTTCATCTCTACCGGGATCAGGCGATAGAACTGACGTAATGAGTCTGGCGATAACTTTTTCATGATACGGGTAAGGAGGAACTGGCCGGCATATTTGTCCATATTATGCTCAATAAATGAAATACGGATGGAATCCCGTTCTTGTTGGGCTATACGTAACCTCAAGTCAGTCTGGGGTTCGAAAGTTTTGGCAGCCATTTCTTTCTTGATAGATTCCAAGGCAGCTTTTGCCATTTTCTTATTACCAAGACGTTTGTCTTTTTTTGCTCTCAAATCATGTAAATACATGGAAATAATGTTGAGGCTATCTATTCTTTGGTTAACCTGGCTGGTCTTATTTAAATAATCTGTATATCCCATATGTGTTTCAGCTCCCCTGTATTTGAGATTGTGCGGGAAGTCGGAGAGGTTACCTTCGATGTATAGAGTGTCTTTATCGATTAGGAGGTCACAGTAATAAAATTCATCTTCAATAGTTGTACATAACCATAAATGCTGGGGAATATCCGATAAGGTCCCTCTCATTTGGAAAGCATCTTTTTCGATTCGCATGGAGTTGATGATCCGCTGGTTATCGAATTGTTTCAGAAAGAAGACAGTGCCGTCTTTTACGCCTGTTATATGCGCTTGTATTACGTACCGGTCGTTTGCTGTTAGCCATGAGGTACAGCAGAGAAGTAACAAGCTTATCAGTATTTTCATATTTATCAGTATATTCTATGGTTCATTTATAGTTATTCCTTACTTATGCCACTGTCTTGGCATAGGTAATGCACTTTTAGTCAATAATAAGTTTGTAACCGATTCCCCGTACATTCAGTATCTTTATACTGGGATCGTCCGATAGTTTATGACGCAGCTTTGTAATGAAAACATGAAGGCTGCGGGCATTAAAGAAAGAGTCGTCGCCCCAAAGGTCGAGTAGGACATCTTTCATCGGTAATACATGATCCTTGTTTTCGCAAAGACGTTTGAGTATTTCCGACTCGCGGTTGCTTAACAGTTGCTTTTCTCCACAGTATTGCAGGGTTTGCGTGATGGAGTCGAATGTGTATTGTCCGAGGTTGAAGGTCGACTTTTCTTCTTTACGGACGGTGATCTTATTCAGCAGGGCTTTGATACGGATGATCAGCTCGGCCATGCCGAAGGGCTTTTTGAGGTAATCGTTACCGCCCAGTTCGAAGCCTTCGACCACATCATTCGCTGCTGAACGGGCCGAAAGGAAAAGGACAGGGATCTGGCTGTCGGTCTTGCGGATATGGCGTATCAGGGTGAAGCCGTCTATCTTCGGCATCATGATATCTGTTACAATGATATCCGGTTTTACTTCTTTGTAAAGAGCCAGGCCTTCTTCGCCGTCGGCTGCCAACACGATGTCGAACTCTTCGCCATCCAATGTATCTTTGATGATCATTGCAAGGGTCGGTTCGTCTTCAACCAGTAATACTTTTATTTTTGCCATAGTCTTTCTTTTCTTTTCTTTTTCAGTTTTTAAAATGGAGGGTAAATGTGGTTCCTTTGCCCGGTTGGCTTTTTACAGATACCGATCCTCCGTGTTTGCTCATCATGTCCTTTACGTAATAAAGTCCCAGGCCGAATCCTTTTACATTATGCAGGTTACCGCTGGGTACCCGGTAAAACTTATCGAATATATGTGGCAGGCTGGCTTCACTGATACCGATTCCGTTGTCGGTAACGGAGATACGGATCCCGTTTGTCTGTGTCTCTGCTTGTATGGAGATATTACAATAAGGTTTGTCTCCCGAATATTTCACGGCATTATCGATCAGGTTTCCCAACATATTATAGAAATGCGTGCGGTCTGCAAATACTGCAATGTTGTTCGGGATATTTACGGTGAAGTTGACAGGCTTACCGGCCTTTAACTTATGTTGTTCAATGAGCGGGGGAATGATATCCGTGATAGGAATCGATTCCTGTTTCAGACGGAATGTATTGCGATTCTCTACCGAAAGCGTAAGGATCTGTTCGACCAGGCCGCTTAGCTGGGTCAGTTGTTCACGGATAATTCCGAGGTATTTCTTTTGTTTTTCGTTGGCGTTGTTGTCGTAATTGAGTAATACGTCGTTGGCCGCATAAGCAACGGAGATCGGTGTTTTCAGTTCGTGTGTCATATTGTTGGTGAAGTCCGTTTTCAATTCTTCTACGGTTTTTTGCCGGAGAATAGTATGGATCAGATAGATAAATGCTATCAGGATCAGGATCACGAGCAGGAGGGAGGAGATGAGTATTCCTGCCATTTGTTTGAATACCAGTTGAAAAGGAGTTTTTAATGTTAATCGGTAATATTGCTCCGATTGTGTAGAGATCGGATAGTTGAATTGGGAGGCTTTATCCCAGTTCTCTGTCGCAATAACAGAGTCGGTGGACTGGATGCTCATTACTACTTTCGGCAAGCTGTCGACCAATTGTACGACTTCCAGCTTGTGAGGTACAAAAATATCATGCTGTTTGAGTTCTATGGAAAGGAGGCTGTCGTATTTATTATAGTTGACTGGCATGAGTGAATCTATTTTCATGTGGAGTGCTTGTTGTATTTGCCCTTCCAGGTCGGTAAGCAAACTAAGATATTCATTCAGCGATTTAGATATATCCTTATTTTTGAATGGATTCTTATCCGTATGGACGGCAAAAGTATCCATCATTCCTGCTTTTTCAGTTTCTTCATCCTCTTCTTTTGAAAAGGTAAAACTTTGACTTATCTCTCCATGGGTTTCTCCTTGGGTCAATTCGTCGATGCGGATAAATATTTCCTTATAATCAGCCATACGCATAGCTTCCTCTATGTTACCATTGATTTGTATCCAGGTCGAGTCATACAATCCTTTCAGCCAGTATCCCTGCGAGAACAACAGTGCCGCCAGTGATATACTGATCAATGCGGCTATAATCTTGAAGCTTAATTTTGTTTTCATGTCTAAAACCTCTTCTTTCAGACAAAAGTAATGGATAAGTTCGGGAGTTTCGGGGGTATGATAAGACTAAATAACACTTCCCGGATGAGTAGAAAGCCAATTCATAATAAGCCCTATAATTATGGCAATGGTGAAACTGGCAAGTGTCCCGATCAGAACATACTCAGTAGTTTTGATTTCTTTACTTTTATTCAATTCTCCAAATCGAAAAATAGATTTGGCCGCTAGAAGAAATCCTATTGCTTCAATTTTTCCAATCAATATAAAAGTTATAATCAATATTCGTTCGAGATAGCCAATCCATTGACCTGCATTTTGAAGACTTTCAGATACGTTACCTTTATCTCTCCATCTTTTGGTGAACAGTCCGAGGAATATAGATGCAGGTTTTAGTATAAGCAGATAACCGATCAGATATATCCAACATTTGTCACATTTCATAATGTTTTGAAGTATATCTCCGACAGCTGCATATTGTTTGGTTATTACCACCCATAACGTACAAAGTACCAGGATGTGTAAGACCTGATCTATGATAAATGAATATAGTTTCTCTTTCTGAGTGATTTTCCATAAGTCGATGGCGAAATGTGTTATGAAAATAACAGGAATGATGAACCAACAATTCCATAGTCCTGCAACAATATAAGTAACCAAGGCTTGTGTCAGGCTGTGGATGATATGATATTGGTATTTACCTTCCCGTTTTTTTCTTACAATTTTATTTGTTTGTAAAATGAAATCTACAATCAAATGGGAGAATAATAGTTTTAGTAAAAGATTCAGGTCTGTTAATTCCATAATTATTATTGTATTAAGGTTGTTGTCAATTGTTCATAGCGATTCAGGTAAAGTTCTATTAAGTTTACTTTTCCCCCAATTAATAGTTTACTGATTGCTTGTGATGATTTTTGTAAATCATCGGCAATCTCTTTTTGTGTTTTACCGGTTGATAGAAACAAAAATATTGCCTGAGCCTGTGTGATCGTCCAATTCGAAACAATATCGTCAACCAAAGCGGTGCTGACTATAAATTCTTCATTGAAGTTTTCCCAGGGAGTTCTGATTGCCAGCTTTTTTGAACGACCTAATTTATCAAACTCCCAACCGGAGTTACGGAAAGCTTCTCCATCGGATTCGATTACACTTTGTTCTCTTTCAAAATCAATCGTTCCCAGACCTAATGCAACCCGTGCGTCCCATCGGAAAGCGGTGGGTGACTTAGCCTGCAATCCAGCTCGTATCAACAGAGTAATCCTTAATGCTTGTATGGGGTTGTCCACTAGTATTTGAAAGCTGTCGCCGCGATAGATATCCAGTCGGTTCTCTCCCCATTTTCGGGTGCATTGTATAATACCCTGAATAGTGTCCAGCAATAGATTTCTGTCTGCTGGATTTATGTGAGTGGACTGAATGATATCTCCTGTAATTACTCCTTTTATTTTCATATATTTATGGAAAGGTTTTATCCGGAAGCAAATATACTGATATTTATTAAAAGAACAACCTATTTGGGTTGATTTAATAAAAACAACCTGTTTGGGTTGATTTTGGAAAAACAACCGGAATAGGTTGATTCTTGTTGAAACGATCGATTATGGAAAGTTCCAGGCGGAAATACTCTTTTCTATTACTTTCTAACTGATCCTTTGCGGATTGCAATGAAACAGAATAATCCTGTTTGCTTCAAGTTTTCGGTACTTTTATTCCGTGGTTGCAAAAAGAGCGTATCGGCCGTAATCCCCGTACCGGTATCTCTTGTGCAATACCGGCACGTACAAGTGTCAAGTTCAAACCCGGAAAGTTTTGTTTTCAGATTTGCGGAAAGATCGGTACGTTGGCCTGGCATATCGGCAAAGGGGAGATTGCCTGTGAAGAGGTGCTGGTGTTGGCAGGGAAGACGACGGTGGTGGAGTTTTGCGGAGGGTGAAGAGCTATTGAAAAATAAATAATAATACAATCGTATATGCTGGCGGTTTACGATCAGTAATTTGGGTTAGATAATCAGTGATTTATATACTTTTATATTGAATACTATTCTGTAATTTTGTGTCATAACAATAAAAATAAGAATTACATATGACAGCAATGAAGGTTAAAGGTATGATTATGGTAGTGATCATGATGTTATGTATCCCCATAAATGCACAGACGCAAAGTGATAAGACATTGGTGGTTTATTTCTCGGCAACAGGAACGACGGAAAAAGCAGCGAAGTTGATTGTAGAAGTTACAGGTGGAACGCTCTACGAAATACAACCTGAAAAAGAATACGTCACTGCTGATTTGGATTGGCATGACAAATCTTCACGTAGCAGTGTGGAGATGTCAAATGCTAAATCACGTCCTGCATTAAAATCTAAACCGGAGAATCTTGCAGATTACGATATCATTTATATAGGTTTCCCTATTTGGTGGAATTCAGCTCCGAGAATCATCAATACTTTTATTGAAAGCGGTGATTTTGCCGGCAAGACAATTATTCCGTTTGCAACATCGGGTAGCAGCAGTATTTCTAATGCGGAAAAAGAGTTGCAGGAAACCTATCCTGATCTGAAATGGCAAAAGGGCCGGCTTTTGAATGGTGCGACGAAGGAAGATATTAAGAAATGGACTAAAAAATAAATTGTTATGAGAAAGAATTTTGGGGCAAAGCCCTTTACTTATCCGCAGCCGGTGTTTATTATCGCTGCTTATGATGAAAATGGTACTCCCAACGCTATGAATGCGGCTTGGGGTGGTATCAGCGAGATGCATGAAATTAGTATTTGTATTAGTGAGGGACATAAAACGACAGCCAATATACTGAAGCGTAAGGCTTTTACCGTGAGTATGGCAGAGGTCGGACAGGTGATAGCCTGTGATTACGTGGGTATTGTTTCCGGTAATAAGGTTCCGGATAAATTTGCTCGTGCAGGTTTCCATGCTACCCGTTCGGAGTTTGTAGATGCACCGTTGATTGACGAATTATCTGTAGTGCTGGAATGTAAATTGAAGGATTATAATTCAGAAACCTGTATTTTGCGTGGCGAAATAATAAACGTAAGTGTAGACGAACGTGCTCTTGACGAAAACGGAAAAGTAGATGTATCCAAAGTGTCTCCTATTATATTCGACCCGTTCAATAACGATTACCTGGAAGTGGGTAAAAAGGTAGGTAATGCCTTTTCGGATGGTAAGAGATTGAAATAAGGAGTAGTAATATATATGAAAGAAATAAGAATAGACTGCGCACATCAGAGTGAGGCGGAACTTGCTTTAGCGAAAGAACAGGCACAATTGGTATTCCGCCTGAACCATACTATGCCGATGACGGACGAATATGATGAGCTGCTTCATCGTCTTTTCCCGGATATGGGAGAAGGTAGTCGTGTGAATACCCCGCTTACTGTCGTTCGTCCCCATGAGGTGAAGATTGGCCGTCATGTCATTATAATGAATGGTTGCCTGATGATGTCTGCCGGTGGCATCACGATTGACGATGATGTTCAGATAGCCGCCAACGTACAACTTATATCGAATAATCATGATCTCGACAATCGCTCGATTATTACTTGTAAGCCAGTGCATATTTGCCGTAGGGCATGGATAGGAGCAGGGGCTACGATCCTTCCGGGAGTTACAATCGGTGAGAATAGTGTTGTAGGGGCGGGCAGTGTTGTGACCAGGGACGTAGAACCGAACACGATTGTGGCAGGTAATCCCGCCAGAGTAATTCGGAAGATTTAGATTTTTCGATTATTGGTTATGGAAAAATATAAGAATAAAAACGGAAGGGATTGATTTCTCTTCCGTTTTTATTTTTGTGAACCCTCGTTTGTCACTTGTAGAAACTCAGACAATATTCCTCTTTATATATGTTTGTGTTCTGGGACAATGCACAAGGCATTTCAAACAGGTACTACATCCATGTATGTTAACGATATCATCTCTTGAAACAGATTTACTCCAAATCTTACCTTTAAGGACTTTTCTCTCGCAGATCTTGACACAAGTAATGCAATTACCGCATTTTGGAGATAGAGGTTCATGCAATACCGTTTCCAGTGGAGCATCAGTTAAAACCGTACCGAGACATTGCGCTGCGCCATATTCAGGGGTAATTAACAGGTTGTTTTTTCCAATCCACCCTAATCCGCCAAGTAGTGCAACGGTTTTATGGGGCAATACTGATTTTTTTGTTTCATGATCGAAAACGCCGTCGGCCACTAATCCTGTATCGGATTGCGATATGGCTTTATACCCCTTCCCGGTGATGAACTTGGCCAATTCGTCTGCTATTTCTCCCGCTTTATGTTCGGTTAGCGAATATTCATCATCGTCGAAATTGTAATTATCCGCTATCCGTGCTTGTACGTAGTCGGGAATATTAAATACCATTTTAGCATATTCTGCGGTTAGCGGAAGTGCAAAAACAATGGCGTTCGGGAGTTGTCTGTTTTGCTTTTCGTCTAAATGCGATATACTGACAAAACGTATCAGTTCTGCTCCTTGATTTTTTAATTCGTTTTCTATCTCTTGGTTTAAGTATTTCATGTTTCTTTTTTTGTAATAGGGATATAAATATCTGTTATAAGTTCCGAAGCCGGAGTTTTTTGGGGAGTGTTGATGTAAGTCTCAAAGGTGAGCTGTTCTCGCAGGGTATAATCGCTTGTCGGCAACCAGTCAAGATAAATATGACAGTACACTTTATTCAGTTCATGATAAAACCCTTTGAAACGAAAGATTGCATATTCTCCCGCATGAATTTCATAAACGCCAAAGCCTTTCGGCGCTTCAAATGATTGCGGCAATGTAACCCCAATCATAAAACGACTTTGTTCTTCAGGCGTGATATACGGATAATCGAGAGTCAAGCTCACGTATTTACATCCTTTTGAAGACAATTCATATTTTTCGAAAAATTGTAGCAACTGCTTCCACAAAACAGAGTAGCTATGACTGACATTATTTGTTCTTTCCAATTTCAAGTATGCGATTCGGATACCAGATATTTTTTCAATACTTGGTTCAATTCGTATCGGATTTTTCCTTTCGGGATTGACGTTTGAATGCTTTTTGCGAAATTCCGGAATGGAACAATTGAAATAACTTTTGAATGCCCTCGAAAGTGTGTGTTTGTTCTGATAATTGATTTGATCGAGAAGCTTCGGTACACTTACGTCAGTTGTTATTAGCTTAAATGCAATGTACTCTAATCTCAGTCGTTGAATGTAAGTTCCCATATTTTCGCCACAAACAGCCTTGAAAAGCCTGCGAAAATAATATTTGGAGATACCTGCAACATACGATAGCTTGT
Organism: Parabacteroides caeci; assembly: GCF_023656795.1. Lineage (NCBI taxonomy): Bacteria > Pseudomonadati > Bacteroidota > Bacteroidia > Bacteroidales > Tannerellaceae > Parabacteroides > Parabacteroides caeci. The sequence continues at coordinate 3,008 of NZ_JAMOKT010000044.1, read as the reverse complement.
CGGAATCAAGGTCGTCAAACAAATGGCGGTTGATATACTCCTGAACTCTTATAATCAAATCATATTGTACATGAGCCGTATTGATCTTTTGTTTCCATCTCTTGATATTTGGAAGTCGTTTGGACATCTCCGCTCTCAATTCTTCCGACGTGAGGTTGACTCCTGTCTCTTTATAATATTCTTCGGGGAAAAGCCCCCAAAGATAAATGAGATAATCCATTGAGAAATCATAGAGTTTAACCCCGTTATGCAAACAATAGTCGCAATACTCCACATTTTGGCTTGCCTTAAGATTTGTATAATCTATGTCTAAAGGGATTCCACACGTTTGGCAATATTTTGTTTCAGTATTGATTTTCATAAGCTTTTAATTGTTGAGTGCAAAGTTAGTCAATATGTTATGCAAAAAGTTACCATAAATAGCCTTCTTTTGTTTTTTAGCTGCAAGAATCTATTTTTGTTAGTTCTTAGCTGTGATTTCCTGTATTTATTTAATGTTTCCATTTTCTTATTTGCAGTAATTATTATCAATGCTTGCGGCAAAAACAGCCAAAAACCGGAAATCGGCTCTATGATACATCCAACCACAGCAAACGCCAAAATACAATACCCCAAAACCAAAGGTGCGGGTTTCTGCTCTTTTTTGATATAGCATTGGAGTGTTAGCCCCCAAAGAATAAGTATAATCCCACATACTAAAAACCAAAGGGCGAAAGCACGGCTGTAACTGTCATCTGTGGAGTTTATTAATCCATCTTTTATCATGTCCGTAAAGTCCTCTTTCCCAAGTAATAGTGCATATACTGTGTGGATTACTCCTGTTATAACAAGAAATGTCCCACTGTATTTCCAAAGTTTCATATTTTTATTCATTGTCATAGATAATATTTTATTAATGTGCTTTTATAGTCTTTATTACTTTTTCTTATAGTTCTGATGGAGTTGTGTTTGCCAAATTTTTAGCTTCTTTTACAAAATGGGAAAAGTCGGTATATCCCAATTCGTCGTATAAATCATAACTACCATTTGCACGATAGTTCTTCAATGCAGTTTTAAAGCTTTACGCTTTAAAACTGCATTGTTTGGGTGATTATCCACCAAAGTTGAAATATCTTTAGATAAACAGGAGTACAAAACTCCCGGCTTGAATTTTATTGAAAATTCATGGGTTCCGGGAGCGTGTATTACAGTGATCGCTTCTGTTAAGCTACCAGATATCTTATCACCCGATGTATCAATTATACCATGTTCACGATGTGCTTTGAATGTCTGACTACTATCGGAGATATAAATTGAAACTAAGATATTAGCATTGGGCAAAGCCACAAGTGAAAATGGAGTTATAGAATTGTTAGGAGTACATATTTCAAAATAATACTCAACAATATTCTTTAATTCAAAACAAGGATATTTAATTTCTACTTGTTCTTCATCTTCAAATATGACTTTACTCTTTACCATGTTTATTTAGTTAGGTGATATAATACCTGAATACCAAGCCCGAATGTCATCATTCGCTCTTTTTTGTTGGTTAATAGCTGTTGTGTCCAATCAAGCAATCCACCGTCAGCAATTTCAATAGTATTGCCGCCGATCACTATTTGCTGCTTTATTCTGAAACCATGATAATAGTTATTATCATGTTCCGGTGCTATAACCAAGACCTCAAGATTACTATTCTTTTCCCGGACATACGATATTGATTCCATTATAAGCGGGCTTTGACTGTCATAACCTTTGCATGGAATAATCTCATAATATATTTTCTCCACACCGTAACTTTTACATATTTCATACGATGTAGTTAAATGTTTTAATAGTTCTTCTTTCTCAAAATTAAAGCTACCAGTATCTCTACCGCATGAAATAAGGGCGAGAACAGTAAAATGAGGAGTGAAATTAGGATTATTAAATACCTGTGTCCTTATTACCCGTGAAATGTTACTGTAATTATAGGTTTTGTTATCTAATTCTCCTTTTTTCTTTAACGATGCGTAATGTAATGCTATTGCATTCGTCGGGTCTGCCTGTACTTCTGTGTTTCTTAAAGAAGTAAGGACTTTTTTCTGATCTACTGTTGCTATAACACTACTTGTCCCAAACTGAGCGACCGGGGAAAGTTCTATGGGTTCAAATCCTCTACCTGCTATTAATTTATAGCACCATAATTCATTTTCTTTATATTCTAAAACATCTTCTAATAAGGCGGGCTTAACAAGCTTGTTACCCTCATATTTACTTAGTAAAGACGAGGGAGTTACCTGTTGAACACGCTTGTTGAACACGTCCAGTAAAACAGTGTTCAGTTCCGACCCGCTTAATTCATCAGACAACACTTTAACTATATCCTGCAAATCTAATTTACTAATAATGTGATCGCCTATATCTTTTTTCATTTTTTCCTAATACTATATAAATGTTCATCAACTATTTGTCCCTCTTTTATAACCGAGGACTTAATAATGGCTTCCTTTTCAAAACCTGTTTTTTCCAAAACTTTCATTGAGCCTATATTATACTCGTAAATTTTCGCATAAATCCTCAATAAGTCAAGTTCTTCAAAAGCAAATTTTATCAATAACCTTACCGCTTCGGTGGCATATCCTTTGCCCCAATAAGGTTCTCCAATCCATATCCAATTTCTGCATTAATACGATATACATCATACTGTGGTATTGGTATTAGGCTGCAATAACCAACGAATGTATTATTCTCATATATCCCGAAGACGTTTCCTAATGATCCATTTGTAGCTAAATCAAGAAATGTAGTAGCATCTTCAATCTTATAAGGATATAGAAAAGTATCCCGTAAGTTTACAGCGATAGCGTGATTATTTGCTAATTGCTGTATATCCTCAGGTGGAGTTAGGTTTATATTTTGTAACACTAGTGTCCCGTTAAAATCGGGACGAGTTATTAATTAATCAAATAATCCCGGAATAAGGGGATTAAATTGTTCTTTGACATCATTGAAATTAGTCTTATTAAACAGCTCTTGTAAATGCG